>DATLVI010000009.1 GCA_035577545.1 Verrucomicrobiia bacterium | reverse complement strand
GTGATGGAAGTGGTCTCTTCCGCCGTGACCGCGAGCTTCCCGGTCAGATGATCCGGTGACATGGTCCTGGAAGTCACGACCTTCTCATTCGGCCCGCGCTCGACGGCCACCTCTTCCTGCTGCGTCCTCATGACCAGGTTGCCGTTGACATCCGCGACCTTCTCCAGGCGCGTGGTGTTCGCCGTACCATCGGCGCCCTTGACGGTATTCGCGTCCACGACCCGATCCAGCACGAGTTGGCCGCTGCCGTTACGAGTGTAGACCTTCGTTTCGGCGGTCTCCCCAGAGGGTGACTTGTTGACCGTCTCGTCGGTATGCCGCGACAAACGCTCTTGGCCTTGTCGATCCTTCTCGACCACATCCGTGGAGTTGACCGACTTATCGGGCGAAAGCTCCTTCTTGGTAGCCGTGCTTCGCTGCCATTCAAAATAGCTGCCGTCATTGAGACGGGCCCTTGTAACCGTCTCCGAACGCTGGGTGGTGGAGTCGACTTTCGTTTCGGTGCTTTCTTTGATGAGCGGAACAATGTTCCGGTCGGACGTGGTGATATTGACCTCAGAATGGGTGGTGGAGTTGTCGGTTGATTCGGTGCCGCGGATGATGACCTGTGCGAAGGTTGTGACAGCGACCGTGAAAGCGGCTGAACCAAGGGCGAAGACAAGGGCTCGTGTATTCATAATGGTTTCCTATCTACAGGCAAACTACCTTCATTTTTGGGTATTTCGCAAGTGCCAAAGCTAAAGGAATCCGCTAATAGGCCGCGGCCTTTGACGAAGATCTGGAGTTCATACGAAGCGTCCATCTCCCCCTTTGTTTACCGCTGGCACTGCGGGCAACAATATGTACTGCGTTGCGCCTGCACGATTCGACGAATCGTCGTGCCACAGCGACGACACGGCTGTCCTGCCCGCTCGTACACGGCAAAGCGTTGCATCTCAAAAATACGCGGCCCGTATTTGATCGCCTTCCGCAGTGACGTTACGATGCCTCGTTCCAGCGCGCGCGTTTCCTCCGGTCGTAGCCGGTCTGCATGGCGTCTTGGATTGATGCGCGCCCACCAGAGCGATTCGCTCGCGTAAATATTACCAACACCCGACACCATCCGCTGGTCGAGCAAGGCGACCTTGACCGGGCGTGAGGTCCGGCGTAGCCGGGAGAGATCACAACCGTCCGCAATCGGGTCGGGCCCGAGCGCCGCCACGGCGCGCTGTAGTGCGGAAGGTGTTAACACCTGCATCACTCCGAACCGTCGACCATCTTCAAAATACGCCGTCCCCTTCCCCGTTCGGATCGCCGCACGATACTGCTTCGGTTCTGTGAACTCAAACCAACCTGTCATGCGCAGGTGCACGAGCAAATGCAGTCCGCCGGAGAGATCGAAAATGATGTTCTTGCCGCGCCGCCTGACGCGTAAGATTCTCCGGCCGACAACATCGTGCTGCAGCCTGATCTTTGGATCGCGAATCTCCACTGCCAAAATCTGTGCCCGTTCGAGGCGCGGAGCGAGTTGATTCACCAGGATTTGGACTTCAGGAAGTTCCGGCATTGTCAGTTCATTCTCTTATGGTTCGCTATCGTGGCGGGTGCCCGGGGAGGGATTCGAACCCACACGGTGATTTAACTCACCTTCGGATTTTAAGTCCGATGCGTCTGCCGTTCCGCCACCCGGGCCCAAGACAACGCGGGGCATGATACGTCGCCGTTCGAGGGGAAGCAAATGGGTTTTGACCGCGCCAGGTTTCCAATGCGACAATTGCTGTTGACGCGCCTGCGCACAGGGGAGTCGTCACGACTTCTTCGCGGGCTGTTCGTGCAGTTTTCCGAGCCTGCGAATCTCTGGCCACATCCATGCGGTCAACGCCACCACGATAATCGTCCCGATCCCACCGCTGACGACGGAGGTCACCGGACCGAAGAAACGCGCCACGGTGCCGGATTCGAACTCGCCGAGTTCGTTAGAGGCGCTGATGAACACACTGTTGACCGCTGAAACGCGGCCACGCATCTCATTGGGCGTACGCAACTGCACCAGACTATGCCGCACCACAACGCTGACGTTGTCAGCCGCGCCGCACGCAGCCAGCATCAACAGGGATAACCAAAACGATGAGGAGAGGCCAAAGACGATGGTCACGACGCCGAATGTTGTCACCGCCAGAAGTAGCATCCGACCGGCCTGACGCAGCGGCGGAAGATGCGACAGCGTGACGGCCATGCAGATGGCTCCAACGGCAGGTGCCGCCCGCAGCCAACCCAAGCCGGTTGGCCCCACGCGTAGAATGTCACGGGCATAGATGGGCAATAGCGCGGTCGCACCTCCCAGCAAGACGGCGAAGAGATCCAGCGTGATGGCGGCCAGAATCAGCCTGTTGTTGAGTACGTATCGAAATCCTGCCAACAAGGTCTTGAGCGAAGCGGTTTCCGTTCGCTGTGCCACGGGACGGGCCGTGATCGCCGCCACGCAACAGCAATTCACCAGAGCCATGGCCGCGTCCACGACATACACCCACATAGTGGTCTTTTGCAGGCCAATCATGAACCCGCCCAGTGCCGGTCCCGTGACGCAAGCGATTTGATACCCCGTGCTCCTCCAGGTGACAGCACTACCGAATGTGTCGCCAGGCACCAACTGGGGCAGCAACGCCTGGCTGGCTGGCCAAAAAAAGGCTCGTCCACCCGCCCCGATGATCAACATTGCATACATCCATCCGACCGATCCGCGTTGGTGAGAAACGGTCGCCAGCCCGAGTGAGGCCATGGCCATCACCAGCAGGCCGAACAGCACAATCCGACGGCGATCCAATCGGTCGGCCAATTGTCCTGCGTGCAAGGCCAGAAGCATGATCGGGATGGCCTGTACCAAGCCGACCCATGCGAGGGCCATGGCCGACCCGGTGCGCTCATAGAGTTCCCAACCGACCGCGACCGACTGCATGTTGGCACCGACGTTGACCGCCAGATTCCCGAAGAGGTAGAGACGATATTCGCGCAATCGCAATGGCGCGTAGGGATCGTAAGGCTTCTCCGTGCCCGCCAGAGATGGCTCGGCAGGTGGAGTCTCAATCAATTCTTCGGGATCGGGAACCTCGTCCATGGAGCGAAGCTTTTACCATTTGCTTTGCCCAGCGGCAAACTGTTGAGATGAAATACTACCCGTGGAACCAACGAAGGGTGGCGCTTATGGAGGGGACAATCAGGCCGAACAGTCAGCTTTAATGTTTAACGACGCCACATGGGCTTTCGACAGGAGACGCCTGCCATTCAGACGAGATGATTCACGCGACAAGGCGAGAATCGGTTTTGAGGCGATCTACCGGCGTGCTTGCCTTCGTCCACGAAGGAAAACGCCTAAACCGGTTCCCATGGCTACGAGCACCCATGTACCCGGTTCGGGAACTGAAGTGATACTTCCAGAATACGATGTCTGGCCGCCCGTGGTCGTCAATTGAGTCAGCGTTTTCGCCGGGACAAACTGGAAGGTGACGACGTCTTCTCCAGAACCCGCTGCCGCCAACGCGGCTAAATCGCTGTTTGCACCGCTATATGTGATCGCGGTGAGATTGACCTGACCATTGAGATTAAGAACCCCGGCGACGCTGATGGTCGCGATATTGACCCAGTTGATTGTGCCCGTAAGATCAAGCGTGGCATTGTCCGTGATATGTAGCGTACTCGTACCGGTTACTGGAGCAGATTGCAGCCCACCACTGATCGTAATTGGTCCGATAACGAATGGGCCGCCGGGAGACAGAAAACCGTTGTCACCTACTGAATCCCCAACTCCTCCCTGCACACTAGAGATTGAGAATTGATAACCGTTGGTGCTCGTGAAACCAAACGTGCTATTCGTAGAAAAACTTATGACCGTTCCATCCAAGCCTTGGAAATTTAGCGTAATAGCTCGTGCTTGGAATGGCAGTGAAAGCAGTACCAGAGCGGCCGCAACACAGGAACGTAAACTCACAGTGCGCCCAGAATTCGAAACCATAATTACCCTGCCTCGCTGATCCCTCAACGACTGTTAGGTTTTGTAAGTACACCCTTGGCCGCCCAAGTGTCCATCTACCAATGGGTACTCTTCTCGCTTTTCAATTTGTATCGAAAGCAGCCCATGAGCACAAGCGAAAAATGCGCCTAACTGAAGAATTCTTTCGTTCGGGGGCGGCACTCATGGATCAGGACCGTTGGCCTTACATCAAGAAATGGGACTTACAGCGCGATTCCGGACAAACGACATGAGCTCAGAACCTGGTGCAACTATTTGGGCTTGATGATGATAGATGATTTCGAGGCCATGGTGTAAGATCGTCAGGGGAAATACCCAACGGCACCACCTGTCATTTCATTCCAGACGCAGCCGACAACGCGGTCATGCACGCGGTTGACGTCAAGTCTTTGGCCATTTACACTCCGCCCCACTTCATGAATACCCCAACATCGCATGCGTTTCCCGTGTCTTCTGTGAGAACGGCCCTGTTTTCCCTAATTATGTTGGCTCTTCTGAGCGGTGCCACGTGCATTCTGGCACAGTCGGACGCGCAGCCTGTCAACCCTCTGCCCATGCCGGCGGTGACAGTCACGGCAACCAACGATCTTTCTGAAGAAACTCTGATCGGGCCGAACCAACAGCCCGAGTGGACAACTCGACGGCGGTTCGCGATTACGCGCATCTACGTGCAGCCGCCATGGCAGGCGGAAACTGAATTCGGCTGGGATGCGGTGTACCCGCGCGGCGGCTCACCCCAACACGTGCTACAGCAAGAAATCGAACTCGGTTTGCCATACCGGTTTCAAGTCGACTATGAAATACACGGGGCTAATTTCGAGGAGGGCACGACCGGCGGTGGTCGTTGGCACTACGCCAGCAGCGAATTCGAATTGCGGTGGGCCCTCGCTGATTGGGGCAAAATTCCATTGAATCCCACCCTAAAAGTCGAATGGAAAATTAACGGCGACGGGACCGACGCAGCCGAAGCCAACCTGCTGCTCGGCGATGAGCTGGCGCCCCGGTGGCACTGGGGTTCAGACCTGTTCTATGAGCAGGCAGTCAATGGCGACCGCCGAACTGAAAAGGCTGTCAGTCTGGCAGTCAGCTACTCGGTAATCGACGAGAAGCTCGGTATCGGTATGGAAACGAAATTGGATAGCGAAAATGATGTCGATGATCGCCACGCGCACTTGAATCTGGAACTAGGCCCGAGCGTACAGTGGCGCCTGACGTCGCGCCTGCATCTTGACCTCGAATCGCTCTTCGGCGTCACGGGCTTTGCTCCGCACGTCGAAACATTTGTCTTCATGGGATATGACTTCGGGCCGGGCTCAGAACCCGGTGAAGGAGTCAGGCCTATATCGCTGGAGACCAAGTAACCCGGCAACACCGCCAGTTATCAGGAAAAGCCACAATGAGAATCAACCAGGTACTCGGCGGAGCGATCATCGGGGCGCTATTCCTGTTGCTCGCCATCACGTGCCGCGCCGCGTTTCTGGATGGGACACGTTCCAAGGTTAAGGTGGTTCCTGACAAGGTGACAGCTGACAGGGGTGAGAAGGAATACACCGACACGCTCAGTTTTTCGAAAGGCAAATTCTCCTCGAAGACCTTCCTGGCCCGAGGCTTCAAACCCGCTGACTATCGCGGCGAGTCCGAAGAAAACGAGGCCGAATTCGAAGTCGAGCAGACCAGTGACACCAACGGTGTGGTCACTTGGCAGGGCGAAATTCGCGCCAAGAAAGTCTTGGGGCGGCTGACTTGGAAGAAAAAAGACGGTACCAGTCTTTCGTACGACTTCGACGGGTCGAAGCAGTAGTGCTTCAGCGCCTGCCACCGTGTCGAGCGATACGGAGTTCTCATTGATTCGGGCTGGGGTTCAGCATCTCATCGAGGCGCTCCATCTTCTCCTCTTGCTCCCGATCGTGCGCCTTGCCCTTGCGGATGATCCGACTGGCGACGAGATCCTTGCCAACTTCTGCATAGGTCACGACCACGGCATCCTCGATTTTTAACTCCGACAACACGGCACTCGCATTTGTCAGGATGTCGATCTGACAATCCGGCGTGACCCGGAACGTCTTGGATAATGGCCAATGTTGTACCGTAAGCAACCCGGCCTCGGCATCAATCCGCCCAATGGTGCCTTCAAACTCGGTATTTGACAGCACGATTTTACCTTTCTCTGTCACAGTAGCGGCAGTCGGCGATGGTCTAAGTACAGATGACCGTTCCGCGCACGACAGCGCCATGACCGCGACGCTTATTCCAATGGCCATGTGAACCACGTACTGTTTCATGCGTGTCCTCCGCCATGTTTCCCATTTGTCGTATAGTAAAAACTGTCGCCCCATTCCCCCTCATATGCAAGTGCTGGTTGCGGTTCGATGAATAACAGCGGGTGGCCTCCTTTGATATGCCCCCCGGGCCCGCCAAACAGCACGCCGAAAAGAGTATGCTGGAGTTTAGCCTTGTTCACCCCCTCCCCTCACACCTATTCTCCCGTCGGTTTTCGAACGAAGGAGAGTCGACGATGATTGCCAAAAAATGCTGGCCCCAGTTTGTCGCCATCACTGCGATAAGCGTTTTCTTTATCCATTGTGCCCCTGCCTGCCGCGCTGACAACACCTATCACTTCTTGAAGGAAATCCCCGTCGGCGGTGAAGGCGGATGGGACACCCTCTCGATTGACGAGGCCGCGCATCGCCTCTACGTTTCCCATGCCACCAAGGTGATGGTCATTGACCTCGACAAGGAAGAAGTCGTAGGCGAGATCACCGATACTCCAGGGGTCCATGGTTTCGCACCCGTACCGGAGTTTCAACGCGGCTTTTCCAGCAACGGTCAAGAGTCGAAAGCCAGCATAGTCGATCTGAAAACGCTCAAGACGCTTTCGAAGGTGGACACTGGCGAGAATCCGGATGTGATCTTGTACGATCCAGGACAGCAAGAGGTCTATGCTTTTAATGGACGCGGGCAATCGGCGACGGTCATTGAGGCCAAGACCGGCAAGGTGGTCGCCACGATCGGGCTTCCCGGCAAACCGGAGTTTGCCGCTGCCGATTCAAAGTCGGGACGCGTCTACTGCAATATCGAAGATAAGAACAGCGTAGTCGCAATTGATACCAAGACGCACCAGATTGTGAATACGTGGCCGATAGCGCCGGGCGAAGAAGCCTCGGGTATGGCGATCGACCTGGTGCATCATCGGCTTTTCCTTGGTTGCGGCAACAAACTGATGGTGATGATGGACAGTACCAACGGCAAAGTGGTCGGCACGGTTCCCAGTGGTGACAGGATTGACGGCACTGCATTCGATCCCGGTCCCCAGTTGGCCTTTACTTCCAATGGTGACGGCACTGTCACCATCGCCCATGAAGACTCACCCGATAAGCTAACCGCAGTGCAAATACTGACGACCGAACGGGGAGCGCGGACCATGGCGCTTGATCCAAAAACTCACAGGATTTACCTGCCGTCCGCCAAGTATGAGCCGCAGTCAACGCCTGCCCCTGGCGCAACTCGGCAACGTCCGAAGATAGTCCCGGGCAGTTTCAAAGTCCTGGTGTACGGCATGGACAAAACGGCCGATCATTAGCAGCGAGATTTCGCCGCGCCAATAACTGGGAGACACCTCAACCGCCCTGCCCGAATGGGACGCTCAGTTTCAGGCCTATAAATGCCTGTCCAGTCTGGGGATCGTGTACGGTAACTTCCGATTTGAACTGGGCGCGGCCGAACCTGCCAAACATGGGAAGCGAATACTGGGGTGCAGCGCACCGACCCCCCGGATCGTTCGGCGGTTCATCCCCGAGATCGTAAGTGAATTCGCACCTCTTGGCGGTCTCTTGCGCCGTAAAGGTCATTCGATCGAGTCCGTACTTCGCCGCTTGAAACACTCGTCCGATTGCTGACGGGCTTTCCTGCTCAATGCCATATTCGCGCTCAAACTTTATCCACCGGTCAGCAGGGGTCGTAGCGGTCGGCTTGATAATATCGTTGCCGAAATCACGTCCCTTCGCCTCCGCGGTTGAGATTACATTTGTTTGCATAGCCGGCTGGGGCGCAGTGGGTTGCGACAGACGAGACGGAGTAACGTAATCCACCAACAGAGTATTGTGTGCTGACTGCGCCTGAGCGCAAATGATTGCGCCAGAACACACAACCGACCCCGCTACAGCTCCCCAAAGGACTGCCCGCGATGAACGGTTGACGCTTCGTGGCTTCAACTTCATCCAAATCACCCGTATGTAACTTACACCCATTTTGAAATTTTACAAATGGATGCGACCGGAAATGGAGGATGCGTCTGCCGCACGGGTTGCGGCGCAACAACTTATTCGCTCTTTGATTTACCGGATGCTTTCTCGACCTCGCGCAGTTTCTTGAGGCGGTCCTTGACTTGGCGCTCGGTGTTGACTTTCTTCATCTGTTCGAGCACATCCGCATAGGGTTCCAGAATCCCAATAAGTTCGGGACTGTTGGTGCCAACAAGCTTCTCTTCTACCGCTAAGTCGCGTTTGAAGTATGGCTCAGCCGACATGAACTTGCCTTGGTTGTAGTAGAATTTTGCCAGGAAATCCAGGGACCGGGCAACATCAGCGCCATCCGGCGCTGCTTTTTCACGGATCGCCAGTGCACGCTTGTACATGGCCTCGGCTTCCTTGTATTTCTTCAGCTTTTCCTCGAGGTACGCGATGTTGTGGCAAACGTTGCCCAGCTTTGGATCTTCCGGGCCGTACGATTTTTCCCAGGCGGCAAGGACGCGTTCATGCAGGGTCAGGGCATCTGCGTATTTGTTCTGGCGCTGGTACACCCAAGCCAGTGTCTCGCACGTGTCGATAGTCTCGCTGTTGTCCACGCCCTTCGCCTTTTCGAGAACCGCGATCGCCTTTCGCAGCGCATTCTCTGCGTCGGCATACTTTTCCAGTAACACGTAAAGGGAACCGAGGCTTTCCCAACTGCCGGCAACCTCGAGGGACTCGGCGCCGTTGTTCTTTTCCTGCATTGAAATCACGCGCTGGTAAATCGGGACGGCGTCGGCGTAAGTCTTTTGTGCTTCGTGCATGCGGGCGAGATTCAGGAGCATGTTCGTGAGCTTCTCATCATCCGCGCTCAACTTCTGTTCGGCCATCTTGATCGCCTGCCCTTCGCGCTCGATGGCTTCGGCATACTTGGTCTGTTGAAACAACTCGATGGCCTGGGTGTTGACATCCGCGTAAGTGGATTCCCTGGCAGGATCGGCCAGGGTGACGGTTGTGAAGAACAGCATTGCCAGAGACAGGGTAAGAAATGCCTTCATGCAGTAGCCTCCTACACGGGAAATGTACCAGCCCACCCGCCATGTCGCAACAGTGTTTGGTTCCGGGTCCACGGAACCCCGGCCACAGTAGCTGCGCCATAATTCCATATAGATTTCTTGCTAAACCGACGGTGGATGGCATTGTTACGCCAGAACGCCAAAATGAAGACGACATGAAACGATTTGCACCCCGCGCTCTCGCCTTCGCCATCGGCCTGCTACTGTTGATCGACCGCCCTACCCTGTCGCAATCGACCACAAATGTTTTTCCCAGCGGAGCTTTCGAGAACATCGACACCCGCGGCGTATTGTTGGATTGGAAGCCCATCAGTGGCGATACCGTGCGCCTCGTCGAGGAAGGCAGCAACCATTATTGCGTCCTTACAGCAACAAATGGGCAACGCCCCATAGTGATCGGCACCAAACTACCACTGGACCAATCGTGGAGGAAATTGAAAGTGTCCGCGCGGCTGAGGGCCCGGAACATGCAACCGGGCGAACAAGCCTGGCAGAACGCCCGGATAATGCTGCGGTTTGAGGAAGAGACCGGCAAACCCCTTTCCTTTCCCTCCTGCCCGCAGTTGGGCCTGAACTCGGACTGGGTAACGCTGAGCACCACGTTCGAAGTGCCGGCGGGCGCGACGACGCTTGCCGTCGAGCCCGGAGTTTACGGTCCTGCCGGGGAGTTGAGCGTTGACGATATCACTGTGGTTCCAAATCCACCCATCGAGGCGCTGCCGATTCAAGCGGGTTTTCCGGAGGGAACGTTTGAGCAGCTCGAAGCGGACGGCAGCCCGATAGGCTGGAAGCTACCCAAGCAATCGAACGTGAAGATCATCGAGGAGAACGGCAACCATTTCTTGCGCCTCGTCAATGAGAAATCGGGCAGTACGGCGACCATTGAGGACAATCGCTTCACACTTGATCCGAAGTGGAAAACCCTCAAGGTCAGCGCGCGGCTGCGGAGCAAGGACCTCAGAGCCGGTACAAACGCTGTGGATGGCGCGCGGTTGCAATTCATGTTCGAAGATGCCAACGGCAAAATGCTTGGCGGCTGGCCTCCGGCACCGGGGTTACGGCAGGATTCCGATTGGATCACCAAGACGGTCCGGGCCTCGATTCCGCCGGGCGCGATGTATGTCAAACTTCTGCCTGCGTTGTACAACGCGACGGGGACATTCGACATTGACGACGTGCAAATCGGCGAGGCGCCGGCGTTGGAAGCTTTGCCACTGACAGCCGATTTTCCAGAAGGCACATTTGAAAAGCTTGACGATGCAGGCCGACCGCAGGGCTGGCGATTCAGTGATCCAAAGTTGTGCTCGGTGATCGCGGATGGAAGCAACCACTTCCTGCGTGTCACAAACGGCGCGCTGGGAAAGAGCGTGCAGGCGCAGGGACGTTTCCAACTCGATCCAAAGTGGACGTCGCTCAAAGTTACCGTGCGGATGCGAGCGATAAATTTGCAGCTTTCCACAGCATCGAATGCCGTCTCCGATGCGCGGCTGCAGTTTGTATTTGAGGATGCTCATGGCAAACGGGTTGGCGGCTGGCCGAAAGTCCCGTCTCTGAAGGAAAACTCCGCTTGGATTGTGAAGGATGCCGTCAACGACATTCCCAAGGGGTCGGTTTACATCGTCTTTGCGCCCGCGCTGTACAATGCGACTGGGACCTTGGACGTCGACGACATCATGGTGGAGCCAAAGTTGGCGACGGAGCAACCTGCGCCACCTGCCGCCGTGCCTGCGACCAGCAATCCGACGCAATGAGCCAAGGATACCGACAGGTCGACGTGTTGATGGATGCTAGAGCTACTCGTCCAAATGGAACTCAACGGGAACTTCGACCTGTGAGCTGACGGGAATGCCCGCTACGGTTGCGGGCTTAAAATGCCAGCGTTTAACGGCCCGCATCGCCGCCTGATCGAGCAAGACATGGCCGGAGCCATCTTTCACGCCCAAGGTTTCCACGGTACCCCCGGCATTTACGAGAACACTCAGAATGACGATCCCTTGTTGCCCCATCTTCCGTGCTTCGACTGGGTAGATCGGCGCCGGATTGTTGCCGTAGCGTGGATCGCCCCAGGTCGCGCCACCACCACCGCCACCAGTCCCGCGTACGGTGCCCGTGCCGGGCGCGCCGCCACCGCCAGCCGCGCCTGAACGATGAACGGTGCCGCCAGCGCTCGCATAGAGATTTGTGTTAACAGGACGTGGGTGCGGTGTCTCGGTCGGCGGTGTGGGTGGCGGCAACTCCGCGTTGGGATCTGGCATGATCATTTCGTCCGTGGGGACTACGTCCTGTTGCACCTCGGGAGTCGCTTCAGGAACCGGCTGATCGGGAGGAGGCGGAGGTTCCGGCAGAACGGGAGCAGTGTCGCCGCCGCCGGGCGGCCCTTCGGCCAGTTCAACTTCGACGTTGCCGATGCCGACACCAGTCACAGCTTCTTGAACCACAAGACCGCGACCGAACAAAACCACGGCATGGACGGCAATCGCCAGCGTAAAGCTCAGAATAAGCCGCTTGAACGGTGAATCAAGCATGTCAAAAACTAGGGCCACCTGGTGACGAAGTCAACGGTCTCACTGCTTGCGGATGACCTGTTCCTTTTTCGTCTGGATGGCGACTTTCACAATACCGACCTGACGCGCCTCGTCGAGCACAGTCACCACCTTGCCGAACACAACCTTCTCGTCGCCGTTGATAAACACTTTCGGCTCCGCATAGGTCTCGCGCAGTGATTCCAGGTAAGGTCGAAGCTGGTCGGGTTCAATCTTCTCCTTGTTGTAGAAGATGTCGCCCTGC
This sequence comes from Verrucomicrobiia bacterium, assembly GCA_035577545.1. Lineage (NCBI taxonomy): Bacteria > Pseudomonadati > Verrucomicrobiota > Verrucomicrobiia > Verrucomicrobiia bacterium. The sequence continues at coordinate 127,600 of DATLVI010000009.1, read as the reverse complement.
TCCGTGATGCTGATGACGGCGAAATCCTTCTGCTCTTGCGGTGTGCTGGTCGTCGCTGCTGGCAGATTCACCTGCACACCCTGGTTCTTGATCATGCTGAGGGATACCATCAGGAACGTCGCGAGCAGGAAGAACATGATGTCGATAAGTGGAATGATCTCGATGCGCGCTCGTTTGCGGGAACTCGGTGAAGGAACAATCATTGGATGTCCTTAGTGAGACGACGCTCCCGATGAACTGGGACGACCTACTTGCACGTTCGAACCAGCAGATCCGGGGCCAGCGCCCCCGCTCTGCTCGAGCAACAGTTCAAGTTGGGAGCCGGCGTCCTGGATGACGTTGCGCGCTTCTTCGAGTCGTGCGTTCAAATAGTTGAAGGGAATCAACGCGGTTATGGCGATGGCCAGACCGAAGGCTGTGGCAATCAGCGCCTCCGCGATACCGCCGGTGATCGCCATGGGGCTGCCAAGTTCCTGTGCCCCGAGTAGGCCGAAGGCGCGAATGAGTCCCGTGACGGTGCCGAGCAAGCCGAGCAACGGTGCGAGGGTGATGATGGTGTCGAGAATCGGCAGGCCGCGATTGAAACGTTGCAGTTCCTTATTAGCCGCCTTGAGGTAGGCATTGCTCAACGACTTTTCGCGGTGCGTCAGCGCATAGACGATGATACGAGCAATGAAATCATTGCTACCTTCGCCGGCCCGAATTGCGGCGTTAATATTTCCCTTTTCGACCTGACTGAAAATATTCTCCACAACATCAGGATCGCGGCGGAAACGCTCACGCACACGAAAGAGAAGGCGTTCGATGACTGTTGCCAGGGCAACGATGGAGGTGATCAACAGGGGCCACATAATTGGGCCACCCTTCAAGAATAACCGTATCATGGTCTGTTCATCCGTAATGGTGATTTTTGGGATCGTTTCGCGGAAGCTAGGATCGCGGAGCTCAAAAGGTCTCTCCTCACCTTAAATGCCTGTCGTACCAGAGGCAAGACCAAGGTAGGAGCTAGCTGAAAGAAAGTCTAGCCCTTTCTTCCGGAGCGCCTCTCTGCAAAAAAAGCTTGTCATCCGCCTCGCATTCTCGTAACAAGAACTTGTCTCACCCAACCAATTGTTCGTGGAGGCTAGGAGATATGAAGAGTACCACCTCTCTGCGTGGTTCGGCCGAAATGGGTGTTGCGCGACTGTTGCCGCTGGTTTTGGTCGCAAATCTTGCCGTCGCATCGGCAGCATTTGCCGATGACCAGGCGAAACCGGATGTTACGACACCGCCGGTACAGGTGCAATCGACGGATCCGGCGAGCAATGCGGCGCCTGAAACACCCAAGGACGCAACCGATCAAGTCACGCCACCTGTCCAGGCTCCCCCCGCTGAGACACCGATCGCTCCTCCGACGCCACCAACTCCGGCGCCGCCAGCTACGCCAGCGCAGCCGCAAAAAAGAGCCGTTAAGATGCAACCGGTGATTGTCACGGGCTCACACATTCCGACCGCCGTCGACCAGTCCGTCGCTCCTGTCCTGACCCTCACCAAACAACAGATCGATGAATCAGGCGCTACCACGGTTTCGGACGTCATCCGCCGGCTCCCCCAGAACAGTTCCGGGTCGTTCGCCGAAAACAACGCGGCATCGTTCGCGCCAGGTGGGTCGGGTGTTTCATTGCGTGGCCTCGGCCAGCAATCAACGCTCGTCCTCATCAATGGCCGCCGCGTTGCGCCGTATGCTTTTGGTCAAAACATTAACGGCGTGACTGCTGGATTCGTGGATCTCAACAGTATTCCACTGGAGGCGGTTGACCGCATTGAAGTCTTGAAGGACAGCGGCTCGGCAATCTACGGCTCCGATGCCATTGCCGGCGTCGTGAACATAATCCTCAAGAAGGACTACCAAGGCCTTGAACTCACAGCCCAATACGGCAATACCACTCACCGCGATTCCGGCGAGCAGACGTACTCGATGGTGACCGGTTTGGTTAACGATAAAGCCAACGCCATGTTCTTCCTGGATTATTATGACCGCAACGCCCAGTTCCTCCGCGATCGCGAGAACAGCGCCAATGCCGACCATTCCTCACAAGGCGGGCTCGATTTTCGCAGTTCGGCCAGCCCGCAAGGTCTGGTGTTCGATCCTTTCACGGGCAACGAACTATTCGTCCCCGCGACAGGTGCGACTACGACCAACGACCTCTCCGGCACGGACTTCTCCGGTAACCACTACAACTTTAACAAGGACATCGTGGATTATCCGCAGACGACACGTTACGGCGGCTATACCGTGATCAACTACAATATCACGGACCGCCTGACCGCCTTTGTCGAGGCGGGGTATCGCAAGATCCTCACCGAATTGCAGTCCGCCGCGACACCCGTCTTTGGCGACACAGATGGCTACACGATTGGTCCAAACAATCCATTCAACCCCTACGCGGGCATTACCAATGCTCCGATTGCGTTTCGTTGGCGCGCCACGCAAGCGGGCCCTCGCATTGACGACGTTGACACCGATGTAATTCGTGCAGTACCGGGCCTCAAGCTCGAAATCGGTGAAGACTGGTACGCCGAGACCGCTTTCCTCTTCAGTTCAAGCAAGAGCATCGATGACGGAAAGAATTACCTCTCCGCCACGGCATTGCAGGCCGCGCTAAACGACTCAAACCCCTCGACGGCTTTGAACGTGCTGGGCGGACCAGACTACGTGAACAATCCCGCGACCATCGACGCCCTGAAGGTGCACACCACGCGCGAGGCGGAGACCCAACTTTTGCAATATGACATCAAGGCGAATGGTCGCCTCTGGGATCTACCAGCTGGCCCGATTGGTGTCGCCTTTGGCGGCGAGACGCGCACCGAGTCGATTTCGGACGTCCCCGACACGCTCTCCTCGCAGTTCCTCGTCGTGAGTGAAGGCGGCACCCAACCGTCGCACGGCTCCCGGGATTCGGACGCTCTGTACGGCGAAATCGGCATTCCGTTGTTCACCCGCCAAAATGCCAGAACCGCGCTGGAACAACTCGAAGTACAGGTCGCGGGTCGCTTCGAGTATTACAGTGACTTCGGCACGACGGCCAAACCCAAGGTCGGCATCAAATGGCAACCGGCCAAACCGATTACGTTCAAGGCGTCTTATTCAGGAGGTTTCCGGGCCCCATCCCTCCAGGAACTGTTCGTAGAGAACATCGGATTTCAAGATGGTCTGGTCGATACGCTGCGTTTCAATGGAACGGGTTCTGCCGCTGACGAAGGCGGTACTCAGTACAAGATCATCTCGGGGGGCAACGCGAACCTCAAGCCAGAAAACTCGGATTCCTATTACGCGGGCATGATTTTTGAGCCGCCAGCGATCAAAGGCCTGACGTTGACCCTTGACTACATTCACATCAACGTCAAAGACGTGATCCAAGCCGAGGACCTTCAAAAAATCCTCGATCTACCACTGGCGCAACAGGCTGCTTTCGTTACACGCAATCCGCCCAGCGCGCAGGACATTGCCTTGGGCGTGCCCGGCACGATCGTCAGTATTGACCAACGGTTCATCAACCTGACAAGCCGCCAGGTGGATAGCGTCGATTTGGGCGCTGTGTACGTAGTGGACACGGACGTGGGTGGTTTTACATACGACTTTAATGGCACGTACCTCGCCAGTTGGAGGGAGAAGATTTCGTCGGGTTCCCCCACGACGCAGGAGGCCGGGCAATTCGATTTCCCAAAAATTAAATTCAACACCAGTGTCTTCTGGTCTCCCGTCAAGAAGTTCTCATTTGGCCCGACGCTGAACTATACCGGCAGCTACAGCGACAGCTTCATCGGTAAGGAAGTCACGGAGTTCATCACCGTTGATTTGCAAGCCACCTACCAGGCGCCGTACGATTCCACAATCACGGTGGGTGTCAATAACGTCCTGGACGACAACCCCCCGTTTTCCTCGCAGAATACCGAGGGTTACGACACGGCAATCGCCGATAACCGCGGTCGGTTCGTCTACGCGCGCGTCACCAAGAAGTTTTAGTTACAGACACGCAGCAACGGGCGGCACCGCCGTTTGCAGCGAGTGGGCCTATCTTTGGCCGTCAGCCCGAGGGGAACGGGAAAGAGAATCGCACTTGCAAAGTCGGCCTGAAGGAGTATCGTTTTGTAGGGGAATCAGCCGGCTTACAAGAGGTCTGAGACCATGCGACTCAATCGACGAAGCAAATTTGTGGGCCTTTGCGCAACAATGTGCCTTGTCTCCGCGATAGCGCGCGCTGACGCTCCAACTCCAAAACCCGCCGCAGCGACTGTGGAAACCAACACCACAACCAACGTAGTGCGTTCCAACAAGAACGAACTGCCGAAGGGCAAGGTAATCGTCACCGGTTCGAACATCCCACAAGACGTCAAGAAGATCGGACGCACGACCGACAGCATTTCTCCGGTCCTCGTTATCGACCAACAGGACATTCAGCGCAGTGGCGCGACAACCGTCGGTGATGTCCTAAAGCGACTGCCGTTCGCCACGACAGGGCCAGGACGTTGAGTTGGCGCAACCATAATATCCTTCACAACAAAGCCGGAGAATCTTAACCACGGTAGCTGGCGGAGGATGTCGGTGTCTCCCACAGTTGCACTTCGACAACGGGCAGTCCCTCGGCGCGGGCGTGATTGAAGATGAGCTTGGCGATGTTCTCAGCGGTGGGATTCTCGTCCATCACATAAAACAGCTCGCCACGTTGTTTCAGCAACGGCAGCAGCGGATCGTCCTTGTGCAGCAACATCCGATGATCGAGTGTCTCATCGATCCAATTCTTGACGATCTTCTTGATGTCGGAGAAGTCCTGCACCATCCCGCGTGCGTCTAATTTATCCGAGTCAATGTGCACCTCTACCCGCCCGTTGTGCCCGTGCAGATGTCGGCACTTCCCCTCATAATTGAGCAGTCGGTGCCCGTAACAAAAGTCGATGTGTTTGGTGACCCGGAACATTTCTTACGATCCTGCGATCAGGCGACCGCCGTCCACAAGCAGCGTGTGGCCCGTGATGAAGTCGCTGCCTTCGATTAAGAACAGCACGGAATTCACGATGTCCTTCGGCGACCCGAGCCGTTTGACCACGGTCGCATCGATGACTGCCTGGGTCTCTTCTTCCGTGAAGTCTGGTGGCAGCAGGATAGGCCCCGGGGCGATGGCGTTGACCTGGACTTTAGGCGCAAGCGCTTTGGCCAGGGATTTTGTCAGGCAAATCACTCCCGCTTTGGAAACGCAATACGGCAGGTAATCCGCGTACGGTCGGATGGCGGACCAATCAGCGAAGTTGATGATCTTGCCTTCGATCTTCCGGGCCAGCATGTGCCGGCCGACTTCGAGCCCGAACAGAAAAGGGCCTTTCAGGTTGGCGTCGATATGAAAATCCCAATCCTTTTCGGTCAGCTTATCAAACGGCGTCTTCTTGTAGACGGCGGCACTGGCGACGAGCACGTCAATATTGCGGAAGTGCTTCGCCGCTTTATTGACAGCAGCGCGCACCTCCCGAATTTTGGATTGGTCCGCTCCAACGGCAATGGCGTCAACGCCCAACGCCTTGATTTCTTTGACCGTCCGGAGGGCGTCTGATGACGACGAATTGTAGTGAACGATGATATTCGCGCCGCGCCGCGCCAGGCCGAGGGCGATCTCGCGCCCGACCCGTTTCGCCGCGCCCGTTACCAGTGCGGTTTTGCCTTTGAGCTTCATGGTGCTGTTTAGTTTACCGAAGGCCAGCGAGCAGACGCAAGGCGGGAAACGCCAAAACGCTCAACACTCAACGCTCAACTCTCAACGCTCAAGTTTGGCGTCACGAAGCAGACACGAAGGGGGACGGGGCGGATGAGTAGTCACCTCCGGAAAACGGGGGCCGATGATTGTCAATATGCGGTTGTGCGGGACTGACCCGCTCCACCTAAACGCTCAACGTTCAAATTTGGGTCACGAAGAGGACGAAGGAGACACGATCTAGCCTTCGCTAAAGCTACGGCGGACGAGAGCGCACGAATGAGGCGGGTGGAAGGCGGAGAGAGGTGGATCTGTGCATCTGTCACGAGTTGAACGTTGATCGTTCAGAGATCAGCCCGTAGAAACAATGTGTCCAGAGTAGAGAGTTGACCCCTATGGCCCCTATATGCGGGACTGACCCCTTTTTGGGATTCTTCAGGAAGCGTTGCGAAACTATGCGCGGTTGGTGGATGAAGCGGAGGGAGTCAAAATGTGGGAGCCTGAATAGTATTTTCGGAACCTCTGCTGCCGGGCGTGGGAATATCGAAGCCCATTAAATACAAAGCGGGAGCGGGTTTTTCACCTACGCGCGAACAATATCCCCGCTTGTAGGTAAAGCTGTGGCCCATGCGATCGAGAACTTCTTGTCAACGTGTGTAAGAAGCATTTCAATGAATCTGCCATGGTAAATAGCATACATCGTCCCGGACATGTTTGTGCCTTTTGGGGTCAGGATGTGAAATACAATCCGATCCGGTTCTACCGCAGGACGGAGCCAGGCCTTTCTGTTCCACTGAGGCGGCGTGTGAGTAAAATCGCCGTCCTTATCGACGGACCAAGTATCGATTTTTCCAGACGTCATCAGGTCCTTGACGGTACGCAGTAAGCCGGCAGGATCGGGTGTGACCACTATTACAGACATTAATTTCGTCTCCCAGTCATTGTATTAAAACTTCGGCGCAGACATGTTGAAAATTCTACGGTCCAGCCTTCTCCTTGTCCGCTGCAGGTTTGGACGGTGATTCCGGTTTTAGATTCTCAGGTTCTGAAGGCATGCTCGCGAGCAACGACTTGTCGCTTGCGGCGCCAGATGGTGGCTGCTCAGGCTTAAGGGTGAACGTTTGGAGCAGATTGTCTAGGAAGCGTTGCTTGATCTCTTCGATGGCTCCCTCTTCAACGGGCTGGTTCAGGTAGAGGCCAGCGAACTTAATGAACTGGTCGGACGAATACATGTAAAACAGTGCGCCGCATTCCGAATGAAATTCGGCGATTAGTTCCGGACGGGGACCAATAGTACGGTCACTCTGAATTTGCCACCAATCCTCCTTTGCATCATCGGTAATGAGAATTGCAGGCTTCTTTTCAGCCTTTGAAAGTGCCATTAACTGAGTCCAGGCAATATAGTCCCCGTAGGCGGCTGGGACACCTTTCTCCTTAACGTCGGCGTATCCTGGAGGCAGTTTCGCATCACAGCGGATTTGCGCTGTCTGGTGGATTTGTTCAAGCTCCTTAGGGGTGGGAGCAGGGCCGACCACTTTTACTAGAGTCGTGATTCTGTCAAGGAATGGATCGGATTTGAATAGAGCTTCGTGACGCTTTCTACTGGCAGCAAGGTCGTCGCGAATTCTATTGAACGCCTTCAGGAGCTTGGCCTCCAAAAACGGGTGTTTGTGCCTAGGGACCAATTCTTGATCGTATAGATCCTTGAGGATTTTCTCGGCATTTGCGTAGTTCCTGACCTGCTCCATGATGGCGCGAGCACGGTTGCGATGGTATTCATGCACAAACTGGAATGGCATTCGCACTCTTTCAGACAGCCTTTCAAGTAAGGTGAGGAGCTCTTCGCGCGTGCTTTGGGAGTAGCCATAGATATTTAGTAAGACGTTGGCGTCGGGTACAAAGATGCAGTTCTCCCAAAGCTCTTTGAATTGAGCTTCCGTGGGTCGGTAGTAGCCGGGAAAGAGTTCCTGCATTTTCATTGCAATTTTCGGGTGAGCGTCACTCAAGGGCAAGGCAGAAAGCAATCAAATGTCTCAATGGCACTGCTACAGATCGGGTGTTCGAAAATTCCCATTGGGATATAATGCCACTTTTGAAGGTTCTGGCAAGCCTGCGATTGTGCAGGCTGGGTGCCTAAAGTCCAAGACCGGCATGAAACCATTGTTGTTTGGGGTACGTGCTTGAAACGCAGTTGGTCGGAATGGCAAGCGGTTCGTGCTGGTGTTTAGCACAGCCGAGTAGTCTAGGTCGATCCATCTGCGTTCCGGCGCGGGTCGGGGGAAAGGAGTCAAGAGGGAAACTGGGGCGGGACTCTGCCCCTGTGTCCCTTTCGTCGCGGTACGCTAACAGAAAGTGAACTGACGGTTTTTCAAGATGAGTAGTCACCTCCGGAAAAGGGAACCGATGATTGCCAATATGCGGTTGTGCGGGACTGACCCCTTTCTTCTCCTTTCTTCCGAGTGGAAAGTGCCAAGTGTTGACCCCTTTCCTTGACCTCTTCACTCGTACAGTCGGGAGAATTACGGGAAAAAGGCAATTGGAATATCGCTCAGTTTGAAGAGGAAAGCCACAGTTTGCGTCTCGTCTTCTGAATATGAGGGAGAATTGCGCACTTCTTCTGCGTGATCGAGTAACGATTGCATACCTGATAATACGACTCGCTTTGCATCGGTTTGTGAATGAATGTTGTCATGAATTTGCGTTAGCATGTTTGACTGCGCTTTGCTGTAGTTTTTACTTTTAATGTCTTCAATAGCTCCGTCGAAAGTGTGGTCGTCTTTCCAGAATACTTCGTAGTAAGACACTGCTTGAATGAGGCTTGCGCGATATTCGGCGATGGGGGGCAGGAGGTTGTTGGTCTTGGTGACTGAGCTGGAAAAAAGGAACGCTTCGGGGTAATTCGCTGACGCAAAAGAACTCTTCATCCTGTCATAGTCGCTGCATTGAGTAAATATCGACCAGAGACCATAACAATAATATGTAATGAAAATGGCGAAGAAAATAGCTAAGTAGGAGGAAAGGGCCGCGGTGAGCCTGAGCGTCCGTCCGCGTCTGTTGTTTTTGCTAATGTGGCCGCTTGCTATCAACAAGAGGCTAAACCACCAAATGATGACAGCTGATAGAAGGCCTAGCGATAAGATGAGTTTGAAAACAGTTAACGGCGTGGGTCGCAGTAATTCAAGGTAGTTGCGAAATTGCTGAGACATAAATGACACCCAATAATGGCGAAAGACTGGACCGAGAAGTAAGGAGTTTATGATGCTGACTAGGGTGTAAGGAATAAAAACAACGCTTGAGAGGCAGACCATCGAAAAGAGCTTGCGCAGTTCTACTTGACGGAATGCGAGCTTCAGAACGAGCACAAGTAGCAAGGTTCCGATGATATGACTGCTACTTTCCCTCAGTGCAATCGAAAACCACCCATTATCGTGTTCAGGAGTTATGAGTGATGCAGCACTTAGAACGTCAGATAGAAGCAGATTGATGAAGAGGAATGCGCCAGGTGGTAGACTATGGGAGCTTGGAAAACTGAGATTCCTAGCGAGAGTCGTATCGGGATGCCTCAACATGGCCCAGAACAGCTTGGGAAACTTCTGGGCAATGCCTATGAGATCGGTCAGGGACTTATGGAAGTCGGAGGGGTTCACGAGCTGCTCAATGGAATGGATTAGCGACTTCGGTGTATGGTGTATGCCGCGCTCACGAATGAACGCTACTACGAGAACTGAGACAGCGGAAGCCCAAACGGTTATTTGTGTTCGTCGTCTCTCGCGCAAGCAGTTGGCGGGGGGAAGTACCCCTGCCCTTCCGATACTGTGGCTGAGCCTCCGGGACGGAGGCTGCTACACCCGGACGAGGAACGCCGCGTGGGGGCGCGAAACAGGGTTCTTGCGGGCTTGAATACGGCCTGATATTGGGGTACTTATTGGGGCGGGCAAGCGCTATGAATGAACGAATTGTTATTGATCCGGAAATCCAGCACGGCAAGCCCGTGATTCGTGGGACGCGCGTGCCGGTGGCGCGCATCCTGGGCGGATTGGCGGGCGGTATGACCCTCGACGAGGTTGGCCGCGAATATGATGTGACCGTGGAAGACATTCGGGCTGCCATCCGCTACGCCGAGGAACTTGTCGAACGGGAATCCCATCATCCGTTGCCCGCGTAGCGGTTTTCTCCCGTGCGCTTCCTGATCGATGCCGACCTGCCGCGGTCCAGCAAACCTTTATTGGAGAAATACGGTCACGAGGCGATTGATGTTCGGGACATTGGCCTGCGGCACGCGAAAGACCCGGTGATTGCCCGTTATGCGGTGGATCACCAAGCCTGTCTCATTACGGGGGACTTCGGTTTTGCCGATGTGCGTAATTACGCTCCCGCCAGCTATCACGGCATCGTCGTCCTGGAACTACCGCGCGATGCCGGCGCCAAGTTTATCCTCGGGCTGCTTGAGAGTTTTGTTCAACAAGCCGCCATCCTTGCGGTTCTGCCCGGCCAGTTGGCGATCGTTGAAGCCGGCCGCATTCGACTGCGACCGGGCTGAGGCGCGGTATATCTCGGAAGGCAGAAAAAGGGTTAGTCCCGCATAATTGCCTATTTGTGTTCATCGTCTCTCGCGAAAGTCGTTGGCGAGGGAAGAACACCTTAACGCTCAACACGTAACGTCCAACGCTCAACGCTCAAGTTTGGGCGATGGGATTCGGACGAGGGGGCCGAGGTGGCGAGGATTTGATGAACGGCGCGGCGCGATCCTCACGCTAACCCGAGGCAATCCGGTAGGCCATGCTTACGCCGACAATCACGGAAATGATGCTGATAATCGGAAACGTCCCATACATCAAATACAATGTCGCGACCACCGAAACCAGCGCAATGACTCCCGAAATAACGCCCAAAGTGTTGTCGGTCCCTTTGTAGAGAATCTTCGCTCCGAAAGCGGTCAACACGCCGATGCCGACGCCAAGCAATGGAAAACGAAAACCTGCCCATTCGTAAAATCCATACATAGCGCCGATGCCAATGAGCGCGCCAATGAACGCCCCCAGAGTGCCCAGTCCAAGATTGAACTCGCCTGCGGCTTTCGATGGAGCTTGCGCAACCGTCCGCGCTGCCGGGGGTGGCGGGACCTCTGCACGAACCGGCGCGGACTGTGGCCGCAGCTTGGGGAGGGATGGTGGCGGCTGGACGGTCAACGTCTGTGTAATCATTTCATTTGCGGCGGCTGTGCCGTCCACGCCGCAAAGCGGACAAGCAACCGTAGTCGGCATCTGACCATCCACCGGCTCAACGTCAAATTCGTATCGCTGGCCACATCCGCACTGAATTGTTACGGGTATCATAAATCCGACAACGCTCCGTGCTGTCTATCGTCCAGGCTCGGCGACCGGCGCGGGTAGTGAGGCCCGCCTGAACGGATGATGTTGTATTCTCAGTGAGTCGTCAAACTGAAACATAAAGGGGCCAGCCATTAAAAAGGGTCGGTCGCGCCTTTTACGGCTTGCGGTTCGGCCGGGCTGCGGCGGGGAGTGAGTGAGTGGGCGCTTCGGCGATTCTCCCGTCAAATTGACGTCTAAAACCCCAATGTTTACGGGGCCTTTGGAAAAAAACCTTCCAAAGCTTCCAAACCTTCCAAAGCTCGCTCACGGGTTTATTGGATGTTCAGGTAGGGTTGGTGGCGTGAAGAAGAGAAGCGTCATGATGGATCTTTGGGGTTGGCTCGGCATTTGGTTCGAGATTTCAAATGGCGGGACGGTGGTAAGCGGGCCGCTTGCCCGAGAATATGGCAATGACAGCGAACAACGGGCGGGAGTGGTGGGTGAGCAATGGTTAAACACAGCTAAACATGCTGAACGATGTGTAAGATTTTTGGCAGGAAAAAAATACCACAACCGGTTGTGGTGTTTTTTGGCGGGGGAGGAGATTTTTTTTGAAAATTACGTGCAAGGGAAAGAAATTGATGCGCAGCTGCCAACCCGCTATAGTGAACGCATGAAAGTCAAACTACTCGGTTTGTTGCTGGTCTTTGCACTCTTCCTTCCCTTCCGCGCGCTGGCTGAAACTGACGAAGCGCCCCGGGGCCAGAACGCTTTGCGTAAATTCGGTCGTGGTATCGCCAATGTGCTGTTCGGCATCGTGGAAGTTCCCAATCAGGTCACCAAGGTGACGTCGGAACACGGTGGCGGCGCAGGCGCAACGTACGGCGTTGGAAAAGGATTGGTGCGCTGGATTGGGCGCGAATTCACTGGTGTCTATGATATCATCACGTTCCCCGTTCCGTTCCCGAGGGGTTACAAGCCGATCATGCATCCGGAGTTCCCCGTGGAAGACTATGAGCCGTAGTTTCTGGTTCACGCTTTGTCTTTTCGGCGCCGTTGCCGGTGCGCAGGCGCAGCAGGATGTGGCGGCCGGGGATGCCGCTCTCGCGAAATTCGATCTTGTTGCGGCCCTCAAAGCCTACCGTGCCGCGCACACGCAATCGCCTGATAGTTACGAAGCCACTTGGAAACTCGCGCGAGCACTCGCCGATAGCAGTACGCTTTCCAAAGATCCAGCCGAGCAGAAACAGTACTGTGTGGACGCCGAACAACTGGCTCGCGCCGCCGTGAAGCTCAAGCCCGATGACTCGAAAGGTCACGCCTACCTGGCCGTGGCCGTCGGTAAGCTCGGACTGTATGAGGGCGGAAAACGCAAAGTCGAACTGGCCAATGAAGTGCAGAAGGAAGCCGAGCGGGCCATCAAGCTCAACAATAAGGAAGATCTCGGCTACCACGTGCTGGGCGTCTGGAACCGCGAAATGGTCGAGTTGAACTGGGTCTTGCGAAAGTTCGCCGAGTTGATCTACGGGAAATTTCCTTCCGCGTCGCTGGATGATGCAGTGCACGATCTCACGCGCGCCGCCCAGATCGCGCCGCAGACAGTCCCGCACCGCGTGGAACTTGGCATCACTTTCGCCTCCGGACGTCGGTGGCAGGAAGCCAACGATAACCTCCAGAAGGCGCTCGCCATGCCGAAAGCCTGGGTCACGGATGAGTATTATTGGGAGAAAGCACGCCAGGCGCTCCCACGAGTGAAGTCGCATCTTGACTAACGGGTCCATGGCAGTCCCCCCGGCACAAGTTCTCAGCGTCACAGAATTGACGCACCGTGTGAAAGGTCTGCTCGAAGAACGCTTCCCGAAGGTGTGGGTCGAGGGCGAGATCTCCAATGTTCGCTCTCCATCCTCCGGCCATATCTATTTCACACTTAAAGACGCCGGTGCGCAACTGGCCGTGGTCCTCTTTCGGGGCGTCGCGGCCAAGGTCGGGTTCAAGCTGAAAGACGGCTTGCAGGTCATCACGTTCGGTGACATCAGCGTTTATGAGAAGAGCGGGCAATACCAACTCGTTGCCCGCCAGCTTCTCCCGAAGGGATTCGGCGCCCTCCAGTTGGCCTTCGAGGAGATGAAGCAGCGTCTCGCCAAAGAAGGACTTTTTGATTCGTCGCGTAAGCGGTCAATTCCCGTGCTGCCACAACATATCGGGTTGGTCACATCGCCCACGGGTGCGGCGATCCGCGATTTCCTCAACATCATCGGCCGCCGCTTCCCCAACGTGCACATCGTTATCTACCCCGTGCGCGTGCAGGGCGAAGGCGCCGCTACAGAAATCGCCGCTGCCATCGACGACTTCAACACGCTCCATGCCTCCGGTCACCTACCTCTCGATGTACTTGTTGTTACCCGTGGTGGCGGCTCGCTCGAAGATCTGTGGGCTTTCAATGAAGAGTTGCTCGCCCGTGCGCTCGCCCGGTCCCAGATCCCAACGATTTCCGCTGTCGGGCATGAAATTGATTTCACCATTGCCGATTTCGTTGCAGATCTGCGGGCGCCAACACCCAGCGCTGCCGCAGAACTGGTCGTGAAGGCGAAAGAAGAATTCAAGCAGCGCATGGCCCAGCACCAGGTGCGTCTGCAAAGCGACTTACGGCTCCGGCTCAGCGCGGCCCGCCAGCGCTTTTCTGATTTGGCCTCCAACTACGTGTTTCGCCGACCCACGGAAATCATCCATGAATACCAGCAGCGAGTCGACGACTCGGGCCACCGTCTGGCGCTGGCCGCTCGGGCAATTCTCGCGGGGCAACGATCGCGGATGGCGACCGCCTCTGGAACATTCGCACTTCTCAGTCCCGGGGCGCTTCTGGCCAACGGACGGCGGCGAGTCGGTTCCAACGAACAGAGCCTCCGCATGGCGTGGGCTCACCGCTGGCAGGAAACGGGGCATCGCTTGGCCCAAGCCAGTGCCAAACTTGAGCTTCTCAGCCCGAACGCCACGTTGCGGCGGGGTTACAGTATTACGCTGGTTCCCGGGACCGGGGAGATCGTCCGCAGCGTAACGCACGTCAAGCCAGGAACCAAGATTTCCACCAAGGTGCTTGATGGCGCATTCGGTTCTGTGGTATCCTCCTCCACTGACGTATAATGAAAGGCAAGAAAAAGGGAGCCGAGCCCGTTCTGAGCAGGAACGGGCTAACGTTTGAGTCGGCCATCCAGCGGCTCGAGAAGATCGTTGCCGATATGGAGGCTGCGGAATTGCCGCTCGAGGAGGTTCTCAAGAAGTACGAGGAGGGCACCCGTTTGGTGCGGTTCTGCAGCCAGAAACTGGACGAAGCGGAGAAGAAAATCGAGATCCTCACCAAGAAGACCGATGGTAGTGTCTCACTGGAACCGTTTGAACCCGAACAGGTGGAAAGCGGTGAAGAAGAGTCCGCGGACGAGAGCGGTAAGTTATTCTGACAAGCAAGGAGCCTAGAATGGGACGTTATCTTGACATGATCAATTCGCCGGCTGACGTCAAGCTGCTCACGATGGAGCAACTGCAGACGCTGGCACAGGAAATCCGTGACGAATTGATCACGGTGCTGAGTAAGACGGGCGGCCACCTGGCGCCGAATCTCGGCGTGGTAGAGTTGACCATCGCACTACACCGCGTGTTTGAATCTCCCAAAGACAAATTCGTCTGGGACGTCAGCCACCAGGTCTACGTCCATAAGCTCCTGACCGGCCGTCGCGGGGAGTTTTCCAAAATTCGACAGACCGGCGGCCCCATGGGTTTCGCATTCCGTGCGGAAAGCCCCTACGATTGTTTTGGGGCTGGCCACGCAGGTACGGCGCTTTCCGCCGCGCTCGGGATGGCCGCAGCCCGTGACCAGGGCAAAACGGATGAGAACGTCATCTGCATCGCCGGTGACGCGGCCCTTACGAATGGCATCACGTACGAGGCGCTCAACAACATCAAAGCCACCACCAAGCGTTTCATTGCCATCCTTAATGATAATGAGTGGAGCATTGCGAAGAACGTCGGCGCAATTGCCGAGTACCTCAATCGCATTGTGCGCCATCCGTCTTACGCGGCGGCACACAAGCGGATCGACCACTTCCTCGAGCGCTTCCCCCGCGTCGGCCCCGAACTGGCGCAGATCGGCCATAAGGTGGAAGAGGCCGTCAAAGGCTTCATCGTCCCCAGCCTGCTGTTCGAGGAGTTTGGCCTCCGTTACATCGGCCCCGTCGACGGCCACAACACCCAGTTACTTATCGAGACGTTGACATGGGCCAAGCAGCAGGAGGTGCCGGTACTAATACACATTCTCACCAAGAAGGGCAAAGGCTATGAGAAAGCCATTGAGGACCCGCAAACGTTCCATGGCTGTGGACCATTTGACGTTGCCACTGGCAAGTCGCCGCCGAAGAAGGAAGGCGTGCCGGCCAATTATCAGGATGTTTTCGCTGACGCTCTTGTGCGGTTCTGTGACGTAAACAGCAAGCTTATCGGCATCACGGCTGCAATGCCCAGCGGCACGAGTCTTATTCGACTCCAGAAGGCGAAGCCTGACCGTTATTTCGACGTGGGTATCGCTGAGGAACATGGGGTCATTTTTGCGGCGGGTATGGCCACCATGGGGTACCGGCCTGTCTGCGCAATTTATTCCACGTTTCTTCAGCGCGCCTACGACTGCATCATTCACGATGTCGCGCTGCAGAACCTGGATGTGATCTTCGCCATGGATCGCGCCGGTTTGTCGGCCAATGACGGTCCAACTCATCATGGCGTGTTTGACATCGCCTATGCGCGATGCATACCACGGGCGATCCTTATGGCGCCCAAGGATGAAGACGAGTTTGTTGATATGTTGTGGACCGCGCTGCAAAATCATGGGCCCATTTTCATCCGCTATCCACGCGGTGCCGGTGAAGGTGTGCCTATCAAGGAACGTCCTGCCATCCTGCCGCTTGGCAAAGCCGAAGTGCTGCAGCACGGAACTGATGTCGCTGTGATTTTCTATGGCGCCATGACCAAGATGGCGCGCGAGACAGTTGCGGCCTTGCAAGCGGACGGCCTGTCGGTCGCCCTGATCAACGCGCGGTTCTGCAAGCCGATTGATCGTGAAGTGATTGAGAAATACGGACGCATCTGCAAGGTGCTTTGCACGCTGGAGGATCACGTGCTGATGGGCGGTTTTGGTAGCGCTGTCCTGGAGGCGCTCGAAGACTTGCGAATTGACACACCTGTCGCCCGCGTCGGTTGGCCCGATAATTTCCTCGAGCACGCCTCGAGCAACAAGGATCTCCAGGACAAGTATGGCCTGAACTCCAAAACCGCGGTTGCCCGGGTTAAGGAGCTGCTCGCGGAATCCGCGACGCGGCACGAGAAGCCCCAACAGTTTCGTGTGCTCGGCGCCGCAAGTGCACGTACAGCCTAGTGGGAGTCGGACTGCCCCGCAGTAAGCTTGGTGGCTACAACCATGCGTGAGCGTATCGATACCCAACTTGTTACCCGCGGTTTGGTGGAAAGCCGCGAGAAAGCGAAGCGCTTCATTCTCGCGGGAGCGGTCCGCGTTAATGGACAGCTCGCCCACAAGCCCAGCGAGCTTGTCGCGGAAGATGCCGTACTCCTCATTGAAGTTGCCGACAAATATGCCAGCCGCGGTGGCCACAAACTCGAAGCTGCACTTAACGCGTTCCAGATTTCCTGTCGTGGCCTCATTTGTGCCGATCTCGGCGCTTCCACGGGCGGTTTCACAGATTGCCTGTTACAGCGTGAAGCGGCGCGCGTGTATGCCGTAGATGTCGGCAAGGGCCAGCTCGACTGGAAGCTGCGCCAGAATGCACGCGTCGTCATCCACGACGAGATCAACGCGCGCAATCTCACGGTGGCCACTCTTGGCGAACTCGTTGATCTCACGACCATTGACGTCTCATTCATCTCCTTAACGAAGGTCCTGCCTGCGGCTGTCGGCATCCTCAAGGCTGGGGGCGCGATTGTGGCGCTTATCAAGCCACAATTCGAAGCGGGGAAAAAGCTCGTGAAAAAAGGTGGTGTTGTGCGAGACTCCCGGGTACACGACGCCGTGACGAAGATGATCCAGGACTTTGCAACGGAGACACTCGGGTTGACCCTGCTGGGAGTCATCGAGTCTCCCCTGCTCGGTCCAGCCGGCAACAAGGAATTTCTCATCGCACTTCACAAACCGTGAAACTCCGCATCCCAAGGACTGTAGGCGTCGCCGTGCACGCCGGGAAACCCCAAGCGCGTGACCGCTTGTGCGAATTGCTCTCGCTGCTCGAGGACAGCAAAGTCGATGTCCTGCTCGAACACGAAGCAGCCACCCTCGCAGCCAGGCCCCAGGCAGGCCGCACACTCAAGCACATCGGGAAAACAGCCGATCTCATCATCGTACTCGGTGGCGATGGCACGATTCTTCGTGTAGCCCGTGAACTGGAAGGCTCCGCCGCACCCCTTCTCGGCGTGAACCTGGGCAATCTTGGGTTCCTCACAAGTGTTCACGGCGACAAGCTGATGAGTGCTGTTCGTGAGATCTTGCGCGGCGAGTATCAGGTCAGCGAGCGCCAAGCGCTGCAGGCCACACTCTTGCGGGCCGGCCGACGCAAAGAAGCGCTTCGGGCCCTCAATGATGTCGTGGTTTCCCGCGGCGCGTTTTCGCGGATTGTGCGCCTCAGATTGTCAGTTGATGGTGAGTTGTTGACAGAATATGTATGCGACGGCATGATATTCGCCACGGCAACCGGTTCGACTGCATATTCGCTGAGTGCGGGCGGGCCGATTATGGTGCCGACAGCACGGGCGCTGATAATCACGCCCATCTGTCCGCATGCGTTGAGTAATCGTTCCGTCATCGCAGGCGAGAACTCAGTGGTTCACTGTCAGGTTATGGGTGCGGCCGGCGAATTGCTGTTAACGGTGGATGGCCAGGTGCAATTGCGGATGGAACCGGGCGATGAGGTGGAGGTTCGCCAATCGTCCCGCGCCATCCAATTGGTCACGCCGAAGAATCATTCGTATTTTGAAGTCCTAAGGAAGAAATTGAAATGGAGCGGTGCAAATGTCTAAAGGACCGAAACCTTCTCCATCGAAAATTGCGTCGTTGTTAAGTCCCGAGGCAATCCGACTGGAGTTGCAGGCGAAACAGAAAGTCGCGGCGCTGCGTGAAGTCGCGGAATTGCTGGCGCAAAGCAAATGTGTTGGCAATTTCGAGGCGTTCTTCAATGAAATCTTACAGCGCGAACGCGTCAGCAACACGGCTCTCGGCCACGATGTTGCGATTCCCCACGCGCGCACCGACCAGTGCTCCGACATCCTGATCGCCGTTGGCCGCAGCCGCGACGGGATTGATTTTGAAGCCAAAGATGGCCAACCCGTAAAGTTAATCTTCCTGATCGGCACACCGAAACAGATGGTGACCGATTACTTGCGCGTAGTGGGAACCCTCGCACGCCTGCTCCGGCAGGACGATCTCCGTCAGCACTTACTGGATGCCCCGGACGCCGCCGCATTTATCAAGATCATAGAAACTGCCGAGTCGTAACGCGAGCATCACGGCACCACGTCACGTTTTCAGTGAGGCCAGATAGCGCTCCGCGTCGATCGCTGCCGCGCAGCCAGTTCCCGCCGCTGTGACCGCCTGCCGGTATACGCGATCCACGCAGTCGCCTGCTGCGAACACACCCGCCACACTCGTGTAGGTGCCATTCTTGCAGAGGATGAAGCCGTCGCCGTCCCGATCAATTTGCCCCTTGAATAGATCCGTGGAAGGCACGTGGCCAATTGCTACGAATACGCCCGCACAGGGCAGTTCGGACGATGTGCCCGTCTTGACGTTCTTGAGTTGCACGCCGGTCACGATGCCCTTCTTGGAATCATAGATGTCCGTCACGGTCGTGTCCCATACGAGCTGAATCTTTGGATTCGCAAAGACCCGTTCAGCCATGATCTTCGAGGCGCGGAGGCTGTCGCGCCGGTGAATGAGATACACCTTCGACGCAAAGTGCGTCAGGTAAGTGGCCTCTTCACATGCCGAGTCTCCGCCGCCGACAACGACCAGGGTTTGGTTGCGAAACATCGGCAGGGCTCCGTCGCACGTTGCACAATACGTCACGCCTTTGCGCTCGAGCAATCCCTCGTTCTTCAGTCCCAGATGCCGATGTGAAGCGCCGGTTGCAATGATGATCGCCTTCGCTTCGACAACTTCATTGTCCAGCCACAACCGGGAAGGCGACTTGCTGAAATCAACTTTTGTCACGGTCACACCGTAGCGGGTCCGCGTGCCAAAACGTTCCGCCTGCTTCTGCATCGCCATCATCAATTCGGTGCCATCGACACCCTCGGGAAAACCCGGGTAGTTCTCAACGATGCTCGTCGTGGTGAGCAACCCGCCGGGTTGCTCGCCGGTGAGCAACAGCGGGTATAGATTCGCGCGCGCGGTGTACAGCGCCGCCGTCCAACCAGCGCAACCGGAGCCAATAATAATCACGTTTTCCATGTGCAATTCCAAACTCGTACCAACTAGGATGCGTGAGACTAATGGCAAGTTGCAGCGGCGGTCAAGGCTGGAGCCGGACTGGGCCGGTATCAGGATTGAACATGACCGCCCGGGGCGGCTGGTTTCGTGCTGTCCCGTCGAAGTTGCTCGGCCAGGATGATTGCGCGAGCCACTTCAACAAGTTTTCGATTCTCATTGCGCGCCGTCTTCTGCAGCTTGAGGTACGCGGCTTCCTCGTCGATGCCCGTTTGTCGCATCAGGATGCCTTTAGCCCGCTCAACAATCTTGCGCGACTCCAGGGCCTCGTTCATCTGCTGGATCTTCGCTTCCAAGTCCTTTGACTTCTTGAAGTTCGCGAGTGCCAACTCAATGGCCGGTTTGAGCTGCTCGCCGGTGAACGGTTTGACGAGATAGGCGTTGGCCCCGGCCCCGGCTGCCTCGCTGCCGAGACCGGACTCTGTATGAGCGCTCAGAATGATAACGGGTGTTGGGCGCTGGCTTTGAACGAGTCGCGCGGCCTCCAAGCCATCCATTTTCGGCATGCGAATGTCAAGTATGACCAGATCTGGATTGGTTTCACGCGCGAGGGCCACCGCCTGTTGACCGTCACCGGCTTCGCCGACGACTACATGTCCCATCGCCATGAGTATCTTCCTCACCACCATCAGCGTGAGACCATCGTCGTCGGCAATGAGGACTCGAAGAGCTTTCATCTAAACCTAAACAACCGCAGTCGCTTCTCCATTCGCATCTTAGTGCGGTCCCTTCCAAAGTCAAGCTCGTGCCGCCGCGAGCGCGGACGGGTTGCGTTCGGCAGGCCCCGGCCCATGTGGAACAACCTCAAATTGCAACTCGGCATGGACGCCGTCATCGCGCGAATGAATCTTCAGATCGCCGCGAAGATTTACTTGCGCCAGTTGCGCCACGATATTCATCCCCTGCCCTTCGAACTCACGCCAGTCCTTGCCATCGTCAAACCCGCCGCCATTGTCGGACACAACCAACAGTACATGAGTACTCTGTTGCCGGCATTGAATTTGGGCACGCAACGGCTGGCCCGCCGACGGGCAGCCGTGGAGGAAGGAATTGGAAACCAATTCGTTGACGATCAACGCGAGCGGCACGGCCTGGTCCGCCCCCAGCCACAAGTGTTCGACATCGACCGTCACTTCGGGCACTCCGTTTGTTCCCGGCTTGGAACTAACAAGCGTGTGCACGATGGTTGTAATCAATCTATGTACATCCACTTTCTCCGGCATCTCTTCACTCAACAGGTTGTGCACCTGCGCAATTGCCTGGATTCGCGTTATCGCCGTCCGCAGGAATTCCGTTGTCGATCCAACCTGGGCGGTGTCGGCCTCCAGTTGCAACAATCCAGAGATCATCTGCAAGTTGTTCTTGATGCGGTGATGCGCCTCCTCTATGAGCAACTGCAAGAGATGGTTCTTACGGCCGAGATCTTTCAACAGCTGTGCGTTGTCGATCGCCACCGCGGCCCGGCTGGCAAACGCCTCCATGAGTTCAAGATTTGCTGGCGTAAACTCAGCGGCGTTCAGACCGTGTCGCGTCAAGCTAAGGGCGCCGATAAGTTCATTACGGGAAATCAAGGGAACAACCAGGGCGGATCGAACACCCGTCGCGCGCAACACGGGACTATATCCATGCTCCACGACTTCCTGACGGGTGAATATCCTCCCCTGACGGTGCGGCCGAATCTGACCGAAGAGACCGAGCGTCGCCGGATAGCGCATGCCGATGAGTCGCGTAAAGTTTGTGCTGGCGGCGACGATCTCCACACGTTCCTCCACCGCGTCGTAGTGGGAAATGTAGGCGGCGCCGGCCTTGAGCAGCGTAGCAGCACGCTGCAGAATGCGCTGCAGCAGCGGCTCTAATTCGAGTTGTTGGGCGCTGCCACTGCTGATGTCCACCAGCGCCGTGAGCTTTTCGTTCTCCCGGAGTTGCGTCTCGTACAACCTGGCGTTGACAAGCGCGATACCCAGCTGATTCCCCATGGCCGTGATCATCTCCACAACTTCCGGGGTGAACTCAATCGGTTGGCGATTCACCAGAGCGAGCGTTCCCAGCAACTCGCCTTTCGCCCTCACAGGCACCACGATGATCGCTCGGAAGCCGTATGGCGCCGCCATGGATGGGACGGCAGGCGGGTGCACGGTCATATCGCCTATCACCACCGCTTGGCCGGATGCTGCCACGTAGCCGGGCGTGCCTTCACCCCACTTCAAGACGCCGACTTCTTCTACAAACTTGTCGGGCAGCCCCATTTGCAGGTAGAGACGTAGCTGCTGCAGTTTCAGATCGGCAAGATAGATGGCCCCACCGTTCATGCCCGCACTTTCCAAGGCGACCTCAAGTGTATTCCGGGCGATCTCGTCGATATTCAGGGAAGAATTGGCCACCGCAGCCAACGCAGTAAGGGCCGCGAGCTGCCGATTTCGCCGGAGCAATTGTTGTTGGCGTTGGCGTGCCTGGGTAACATCGCGGACGATGAACTGCAATTCACTTACGTGCTCTCCCTCACGCGAGAACACGCTGCCGCTGCACTGCAAGTCGATCCACAACCCGTCCTTGCGATGAAAACGGTATTCGAGATTGTGGATGGCTTCACCACCCATCAGAGTGTTGAACGCGCGCCGCACGGTTTCAACATCTTCCGTGTGGACGTACTCCAACAAACCCGTCCGTGCCACCTCGTACAGGGCATAGCCAAAGATCCGCGGGAAGGCGCTGTTGACAAACCGCGGCCGTCCCGATGTATCCGCGATGTAAATCGCGTCGTCAGAGTTCTCAACCAACGCGCGGTATTGCTCTTCGCTCGCGCGTAAATCGGCCTGTAACTGCGCGTGCACCATTGCGTTGCCGATTTGGTTGCTGACCACCTCGATCAGATCAACGTCGGCCGCGTCGAATTTCCGCAACTTGTACGTGCCCAGCCCCAGCAACCCGACGACGAACCCGTGCGCGCGAATAGGTACCAGCACGGCTGAATGAAATCCCGCACGTACGACATCGGTGCGGAATACGTGCGTGTTCAAGGTGAAGTCCTCAATGATGCGCGCCTCGCCATTCAGAACGGCATCAATGATCTCCGTACCCTTGGGCAATACGGTCACTTGTCGAACAAACGCTTCGTTCAGCCCGCGCCAGGCAAACATATGAAGAGCCTTGTCTGTATCCTGCCAGATATACACCGAGCCTGCATCCACTTTCATCACAGCCAGGATGGCATCGAGAGCGTTGTCGGCAATCTCCTTGAGGTTGAGGGTGCGGTTGATGGCGTCGGCAACGAAATTGATTGCCGTCAAGCGTGGGTCGCGCAAGGGCTTCGGCGCGGACGTGGTGGGATCAGGAGATTTCATCGCGGCCAGCCACGTAACTACCTATACCAGAAAAGCAGTGTCTTTTCACCAACTATTCTTGATATTATGGCGCAACTTATGAGCAACCTCGACAAACTGGAAGAGATATTTCGCCTGCAAGAGCAACTCAATGAGCGCATCGGCGTGGACACTACCAAGATGACCGACGAACAGCGCCAACAGTGGGTGCTCAACTACTGCCGCGCCATGACACAGGAAGTCGCCGAATTGACCGACAGCGTCCCGTGGAAATGGTGGGCCAAATACCAGAAGTTCGACAAACAGAACGCCCGCGTTGAAGTTATCGACTTGTTACACTTTCTCGTTTCCATCGCCCAGGTCCTCGAGATGACCCCGGCTGATTTCTATGAGGCCTACGCCAAGAAGCACCAGGTCAATCTGGCCCGGCAGGACAGCGGCTACCAGACCAAGGACGAACATGACAGCAAGCACATTTGAGCGAAATTCGCATCGTGTCTGGAAACGTCGACGGCTTCCTTCGGTAAGGAAGCCGTGACGATAATGCTTATTGTATGAAGTGTCCTAAGATTCCGTTCCGGCTTCTTCCTTCTTCTTGCCGGCTGCCTTCTTGGCCTTGGGCACTTTTATTTCCTTTGCTGCCGGCTCCTCGGTCTTGTCACTCTTCTCGGAATCGGGCGCAGCCGTAACGGTGCCCGTCCACTCGAGAATGGCTATCTCGGCGGCGTCACCCATGCGTTGGCCGACGCGCACGATGCGCGTGTAACCGCCGTTGCGATCGCCGTGCTGTTTTCCGAGCTCCGCAAAGAGCTTCTCGACAGCGGGCTTATGCCGCAGGAACGCGATGGCCTGGCGACGATGGTGCAGCGTACCTTTCTTAGCGAGCGTGATCATCCTGTCGGCGTAACGGCGCGCGACCTTGGCCTTGGCAATTGTGGTCCGGATGCGGCTGTGTTCAATCAGGCTACACACAAGGTTGGCCAGTGTGGAGCGCCGATGCTGGGACTTCATCCCGAGTTTGGCTGTACGTTTACGATGTCGCATGACGTTGTGTCCCCTGTGTCAGTCCGACGCTTATTCCGTCGCCGGTGCCGTGCCGGAAAGCACGGCTTCCACACCCTTGTTCGGATCCACCGCTTCAAGCAGGGCCGCATCGAATTTCATTCCAAGCGTCAGGCCAAGCGCGGAGAGCTTTTCCTTGATCTCGTTCAGCGACTTCTTGCCGAAGTTGCGGTACTTGAGCATTTCCTGCTCGGTTTTCATGGCCAATTGGCCAACTGTGGTGATATTGGCGTTGTTCAGGCAGTTTGCGGCGCGAACGCTGAGTTCGATCTCGTTGACGCTCATGTTAAGGATCTTCTTCAGTTTCGCCTGCTCAACGCTGACCTTCTCGCCCGCCTCCTCGAATTCAACCACAACATTCTTATCGTAATCGCAGAAGACATCGAGGTGGTGACGCAGGATACTCGTGGATTGCACCATGGCATCTTCAGGTGTGATGCGCCCGTCGGTCCAGACCTCAATAATGAGCTTGTCGTAATCCGTGCGCTGGCCAACACGCGTGTCTTCGATACTGTAGCGCACACGGCGCACGGGCGAGAACAGTGAGTCGATGGCGATCACACCGATCGTTTGTTCTTCCTTCTTATTCTCTTCCGCCGGGCAAAAGCCGCGCCCCACTTTGATTTCGAGCTCGGCTTCAAAGTGCATCTTCTTATCAATCGTGCAAATATGCTGTTCAGGGTTGAGCACTTCCACGACTTGGTCGCTCTTGATGTCGGCGGCGGTTACGGCACCCTCCTTGTTGGCGGAAAGATAAACCACATGCGCCTCCCGGCTATGGGACTTCAACAGCACCCGCTTCAGGTTAAGCACGATGTCGGTCACGTCTTCGACAACACCGGGAATGCTCGTAAACTCGTGCGGCGCACCTTCGATCTTGACAGAGCTGACCGCAGCGCCTTCGAGCGAGCTCAGCAGCACTCGGCGCAGCGAGTTGCCGATGGTATGGCCGTAACCCGCTTCGAGGGGTTCGGCAATAAACTTGGCGTATGTCGGCGTGGCGGTGGCATCATCACGAACCAACCGCTTGGGCATTTCAAAACGACCTAGACGAACGGGCATGGTGAACTTCTCCTCTGAGTCGGGTTTCCCGCGTTCTAGAAGCGCGGACCTACGACTCGTTGTCGCGTCCGAGGAGCGGACATCGGTTTTGGTTATCTAGAATAAAACTCGACGATTAACTGTTCATTAACGATTGGCTGAATCTCATCCCTTGAAGGAATGCGAACGACCTGCCCCTTGAATGCGTCCCGCGTGAAAGAGATCCAGCTCGGCACGGGTCGCACTTGCGCCGACTCCAAACTCTTCGTGGCCAACTGGCGCGTCGCGGGGGTTTCCCGGACCTCGATCACATCGCCGGGCTTCACGTTGAACGACGGCGACGATACCTTACGACCGTTCACGCGGATGTGTCCGTGGGTGACCATCTGTCGTGCAGCCGGGCGCGTCGTCGCAAAACCAATGCGAAAAACGACGTTGTCGAGACGTGTTTCGAGCAACTGCAACAGCGTTTCACCCGTAACGCCACGTTTCTTCAGCGCTTTTTCGAACATCCGACGGAATTGCGCTTCCATCAGTCCATACTGGTAACGCAACTTCTGCTTCTCGGCCAATCCCAAGCCGTAGTCGCTCTGCTTGCGCCGCGACTTTTTGGGGCCGTGCACACCGGGTGGATACGCGCGTCGCTCCAGGTACTTCGACGGGCCGAATATTGGTTGGCCGAATCGGCGACTAATGCGAACTCGTGGTCCTTTGTATCGTGCCATGGTAACGAAATCTCCTGACTATACGCGGCGGCGCTTCGGGGGCCGGCAACCGTTGTGCGGAACCGGTGTCACGTCTTTGATTACTGTGATCTCCAGGCCGATGGCCTGCAATGCGCGGATCGCCGACTCGCGTCCGGTACCGGGACCCTTCACCCACACTTCAATTTCCTTCAGTCCGTGAGCCATACCCTGTCGCGCGGCGTCCTGGGCCACCAACTGCGCCGCGTATGCTGTGCTTTTGCGCGAACCCTTGAAGCCGACACGGCCCGCGCTCGACCAACCGATCACCTTTCCCTTGAGATCGGTAATTGAGACCACGGTGTTGTTGAATGTGGCCATAATGTGGGCAATGCCTTGGAAAACGTTCTTGCTGTGCTTGGCCTTGACGACCTTCTTGGCCACTTCGCCTTCAGCCAGGGCCTCGGCAGCCGTCGTCGGCACCGCGGGCGCTGCCGGTGCAGCAACGGCTCCCGTCACTTCGGCCTTTGGTGCGGGTACGCTGGCCTCAGCAGCGGGGGCTGCCGGCTTCGCTTTTGATTCCTCGGATTTCTTTGGTGCTTCTTTAGCCATCGTGCTCCTTCAAATTGAAAATATGATCAGGCCTTTGGGGCTGCCTTGGATTCCTTGGCGCGGGTGACGCCGACCGTCTTACGCGGTCCTTTGCGGGTACGCGCGTTTGTTGACGTGCGCTGACCGCGCACCGGCAAGCCTTTCTTATGACGAGTTCCGCGGTAGCAATTGATACTCATCAAGCGCTTGATGTTCGTCTGCAGTTCGCGACGCAGGTCGCCTTCGATTCGATACGTCTGCAGCACCGTCGACAGGTGCGAAAGCTGTTCGTCATTCAAGTCCTTCGCGCGAACGTTTGGATCGACGTTCGCCTTCTCACAGGCTTGAAGCGCGGTCGTCGGGCCGATCCCGTAAATGTAACGGAGCGCGATCCCGATCTTCTTTTGGTCTGGTACTTCTACACCGATCAAACGTGCCATAGCTACACCTCTACCCTTGACGCTGTTTGTGACGCGGATTGGTGCAAATTACGCGCACCACTCCCTTGCGCCGCACAACTTTGCAGCGTTCGCACAATCGTTTCACCGAAGGTTTAACTTTCATTTTTATCCTGTTTCCTTACTACTCTTTCTGCCGAAACGTAATCCGTCCCTTACCCAGATCATACGGTGACATTTCAATCATCACCTTGTCACCCGGTAACAACCGAATAAAATGCAGTCGCATCTTACCCGAAACATGCGCCAAAACTCGATGCTTATTCGGCAACTCCACCCGAAACATCGTGTTCGGCAGCAATTCGACTACCGTGCCTTCGACTCGTATGGGCTCTTCCTTAGCCACGTCAAAATCTCTGCATCTCCATCCGTTACGAGTACCGTGTGCTCGAAGTGTGCGCTAGGCGCACCATCAGCCGACACCACGGTCCAACCATCACTCAACATCACGACATCCTTTGTGCCGGCATTGATCATCGGCTCGATGGCCAAGGTCATGCCCGGCTTTAATTTCGGCCCGTCCCCGGACCGACCATAGTTCGGTATCTGCGGCTCTTCGTGCATCTTCCGTCCTACGCCGTGTCCGACAAATTCACGGACCACCGAAAACCCTTGCGACTCGACAGTCATTTGCACCGCGTGCGATATATCGCCCACTCGATTGCCTGCCCGCGCCGCCGCGATCCCCGCCTGCAGTGCCTGTTGCGTCACCTGGAGCAGCTGCTGCGTCCGCGCCTCGACAACACCAACAGCTACCGTCGTCGCATTATCCCCGACAAACCCATCCAAAATGATACCGATATCGAGACTGACAATATCGCCGTATTGCACGCGCCGCTTGCTCGGGATACCGTGCACAACTTCCTCGTTCACAGACACACAGATATGCCCGGGGTAGCCCTTGTATCCGAGAAACGGGCTCTTGCCCCCGACCTTCGCGATCAACTCGGCCGCAACGTCGTTCAACTCAGCCGTCGTGCGTCCGGGCTGTACTTCCCGCACAACCGCAGCCAATGCCTCCGCCGCCGCGTTACATGCGGCTCGCATCCGCTCAATCTCGTCTGGCGTCTTGATTACGATCACGACTGCAACAATCCCACAATATCCGCAAAGACTTTGTCTTTCTGTTGACCGCCATCCACACGCTTCAGGATTCCCGCCCGTTCGTAGTACTTTACCACATCCAGCGTCAACTCGTCATAGATATCCAACCGCTTCCGCACGGTGTCCGCTGTGTCGTCCGCGCGCTGTACCAGTTTGCCGCCACATCTGTCGCAGATCCCCAGCCTCTGTGGGGGCACGAACTTGCTATGATACAGCGTACCGCATTTTTCGCAACTCAGCCGTCCAAGCACACGCTGGAGAATATCCTCTTCCCTGGCATCGAGCAGTATGGCCACCGTGACGGGCATCTCTCTCTCACGCAGCACGCGGTCAAAGGCCTCGGCCTGCGCGCGAGTTCGCGGGAACCCATCAAAGATGAACCCACTGTCTTGGCCATGCTCGTCAAGCCAAAGCCGCACGACCTCAATCGTAATTTCATCGGGCACCAACTGCCCTTTGTCAATGAACTGCTTCGCCGCTTCGCCGACCGGTCCGCCTTTTCGGATCGCCTCGCGGAACATCTGTCCTGTCGAAACGTGTGGGACACCAAGCGCGGTGCTCAACGCCGCGGCGGCCGTGCCTTTGCCAGACGCCGGCGGTCCCAAAAACACCATGCGGTGCTGACCCACGTCAGTCACCCCCTCGCCGCCGTCAGCGGCGACCTCGCAATTTACCCTTGCGCAAAAAACCATCGTAATGACGCATTACCAGATGCGACTCGACCTGCCGCATCGTATCGAGCATCACACCGACCGTAATCAGCAAACTGGTCCCGCCAAAGAAACTCGCCGTTAAATATGGCAGGCGGAAGTTGTGGGACAAAATATAAGGAATCACGGCAATGATCGTCAAGAACACCGCTCCAGCCAGGGTGATACGTGTCATCGTATGATCCAGGTATTCCGCTGTCGGTCGGCCCGGTCGAATCCCCGGTACGTAACCACCATAGCGCTTCAAGTCATCCGCGATTTGCAGCGGGTTGAATTGGGTTGCCACCCAAAAGTATGAGAAGAACAGAATCATCAGCCCATAAAGAGTGAGATAGAGCGTCTCCCCCTCCGTTAGGGCACGCGATAGTTTTTGAAATGTCGGCATTTGCAACATGGAAAACAGCTTCGCGGGGAAGAGCAAAATCGCCTGAGCAAAAATGATGGGCATCACCCCTGAATAGTTGATCTTCAACGGCATAAACGTCTGTCCACCGCCCAGCATCTTCCGTCCCACCATTCGTTTGGCGTATTGGACGGGAATCTTGCGTTGCGATTCAGTTACTGCAATAACCGCTGCGGTCACCGTCACCGCCATCACGAGCAGTAAAAGCGCATGAAGGAGGTTGAACTGGCTTTGCGGTCCAACGAACAAGCGCCATGTCAGACCAATCGCCCGCGGGAGACGATCGACAATACCCACGGTGATGATGATCGACATCCCGTTGCCAATTCCACGCTCCGTGATTTGCTCGCCGACCCACATCAACAGAACCGTCCCACTGGTGATCGTGATCACTGTCAAAATCTCAAAACCCACTCCGGGATTGGCTACGAGGACTCCATGAAAGCCCGAGAAAAGCTGTTCCGGATGTTCGAACATCCTCGCCAGGAACCAGCCCTGGATAATGCACAGGCCAACGGTCATGTAACGCGAGTACTGGATGATCTTCGCGCGGCCGGTCTCGCCTTCTTGCTTGAGTCGCTCCAACGATGGCATGACTGCGGTCAGCAGCATCATGATGATCGAGGCGCTGATGTACGGCATGACGCCGAGGGCGAACACGGCACACTGTTGCAGTGCGCCACCCGTCAGCATGTCCGCCAACCCCACGATACTCCCCCCGACCTGCTTTTGGACGTCCTGCATGTAGACGTTCAATTCCGTGGGATTTACCCCCGGGCACGGGATATTGGCGCCAAGTCGTGCAATCGCGACCATGCCGAGCGTGAAAAGAATCCGCCGTCGCAGTTCGGGGATTTTCCAGCAGTTGAGGAATGCGGAGAACATACGTAATTAACAAGCGCCCGTTACTTGTCTCCCGCAGGTGCTTTCGTTGCGGGCGCTGCTGCCGCCGCTTCTTTATGATGAATACTGCGGAGCGGCAGTTCTTCACACTGACCGCCTGCCTTTACGATTTTGTCGCGTGCCGTGGCGCTGAAGCGTTGGGCTTTCACCGTGAGCTTTTTCTTGAGTTCCCCATTGCCGAGCACTTTCACACCTTCAAAGAGTTTGCCCGCCAGACCGGCCTCCGCGAGCGCCTCGGGAGTCACCACGGCGCCATTATCGAACGCATTGAGTTGCTCGACGTTAACGATCGTGTAAATAGTCCGAAAGTTGGCGTTATTAAAACCGCGCTTCGGGATCCGGCGCAACAAAGGCATCTGACCGCCTTCAAACCCAAGACGAATCGAACCACCGGAACGCGCAGTCTGACCTTTGCCGCCGCGTCCGCTCGTCTTGCCGTGCCCTGAACTCTCGCCAATGCCCAGGCGTTTCGTACGGTGCTTGGCACCGGGCCGCGGCTTCAAATTGTGCAATCTCATCGTCATCTTAGCTTACCCCTGCCGTCGCTTGCCGCGTGAAACCGCGCACGCGAAAAATCTCCTCACGAGGACGGAGTTGCAGCAATGCGTCGATTGTCGCCTTTACAACGTTCACGGCATTGCTGGAACCCATCGATTTCGTCAACACGTCACGCACACCGGCGGCCTCGATGACCGCACGCACGCCGCCACCCGCGATGACGCCGGTGCCAGGTGACGCGGGACGGAGCAACACGCGACCTCCGCCAAACACGCCGATTACCTCGTGTGGAATCGTGGAATTCCTCCGATTGATTGACACCATGGACTTCTTCGCCTGATCCGTACCCTTGCGGATGGCATCCGC
The DNA here is from genome assembly GCA_035577545.1 of Verrucomicrobiia bacterium. NCBI lineage: Bacteria > Pseudomonadati > Verrucomicrobiota > Verrucomicrobiia > Verrucomicrobiia bacterium. Next base: position 96,893 of record DATLVI010000009.1, on the reverse strand, counting down.
AACTTCATTGGCCTTGCCGAAGCCCCACCCCACGTGACCGCGGCGGTCGCCCGCGACCACCAGTGCGCTAAAATGGAAACGGCGTCCGCCCTTGACAACCTTGGCGCTGCGGTTGACATAAACAACCTTTTCAATGATCTCCCCGCCCCCACGTTCGAGTTCGACGCCCAATTCCTCAACGACCGCCACAGGGGAAGCTTCCTTGTCCAGGGGAGTTACGGGCTTTGCAATTTTCGGTCTTTTGTCAGGTGCCATAATTAAAATTTCAGTCCCGCTTCGCGCGCCGCGTCTGCCAACGCTTTGACACGCCCGTGATACCGCAACCCACCGCGGTCGAAAACGACCTCGGTGATTTTCTTCGCCTGCGCGTTCTGTGCGGCGAGTTGACCAACTTTCTTCGCGCCCTCGACCGTCCCCTTCGCGCCCTTCAATTCGGCCGCCACCGTGCTGGCGGCAGCCAGGGTTACGCGCTTCACGTCATCGATGAACTGCACATAAATGTGCTTGCTCGTAATGCAAACACTCATGCGCGGGCGCTGCGCCGTGCCCTGGATCTTCTGCCGCAGACGCAGGTGCCGGCGTTGTCGCGCTTCAACTCTGTTTCTTGGAACCATGTCTTATATACCCAATTAACCCGCTGTGGTGACGGTCTTGCCCGCCTTGCGGCGCACTTGTTCACCCACGTAGCGGATGCCTTTGCCCTTGTAAGGCTCGGGCGGATAGAAACGGCGAATTCGCGCCGCAGCCTCACCCACCATCTGTTTGTCCGCGCCTTCAACTGTGATCTCGGGCTTCTTGTCCGCCGTATCCGCCACCGAAATCTTCACACCCTTTGGAATCGCGAAAACGATCGGATGCGAATAACCAAGGGACATCTGCAAATTCGTTCCCTGCACGGCGGCGCGGAACCCCACGCCCTCGACGAGCAGCTTCTTGGTGTAACCTTCGTTGACGCCCTTGACCATGTTCGCAATCAAGCTGCGCGACAATCCCCAGCGGGACTTGCCGACGCGATCAAGCTGCGCTGTGGTCGCGAGGATCTTACCGTCTTTTACCGCGACCTTGATCGGCGAGGGTACGACCCATTCCAACTTGCCCTTCGGCCCTTCGATAGAGATCGCCTGACCTTTCACTTCGACCTTGGTCTTGGCCGGAATCTCAACGGGTTTTTTGCCAATTCGTGACATAATGCATCACCAAACGTACGCCAAAAGCTCTCCGCCCACGTTCGCCTTTTTGGCTTCGTGGCCGGTCATGATCCCACGCGAGGTCGTGAGAATTGAAATCCCCATCCCGCCCAGCACGCGCGGCACATCCTGCGAACCGACATAGCGCCGCAGCCCCGGTCGGCTGATGCGCTTGATGCCGACGATCGCGCGCTCTTTGCCGATAATCTTGAGCTGGATCTTCAACACCTGCCGCCCATTCTCCAACTTCTCCGCGTAGAAATCCGCGATATAGCCCTGCCGCTTTAGCACCTTCGCAATCTCCGCCTTAAGGCGCGAATACGGCACGAGCACGTCCGGCTTGAGAGCGCTATTCGCGTTGCGAATCCGCGTCAACATATCGCCAATGGAATCGGTTACGTTCATCGAATTACCAACTCGCTTTCACCACGCCGGGAACCTTCCCCTGGCTGGCCAACTCACGGAAGCAGATGCGGCAAATCTTGAAGCGCCGAATGTACGCACGCCGACGGCCACAGTTTTGGCACCGGTTGTACGCTCGCGCCTTGAACTTAGCGGGCCGACGCTGCTTCACTTCCCAAGTCAGTTTCGCCATACTTCGATCCTTTAACTGCTGAACGGCATGCCGAGCAGTTTCAAAAGCTCCTTCGCTTCCGCATCCGTGTTCGCCGTGGTTACAATTGTTACGTCCATACCCAAGTTGTGCTTGATCTTGTCCAGCTCGACCTCGGGAAAAATCGTTTGGTCCTTCACGCCCATGGTATAGCTGCCGCGGCCGTCGAACCCCCGCGGATTCATACCTCGAAAATCGCGAATGCGCGGCAACGCAGCATTGAAAAACCGCTCCAGAAATTCGTACATACGCTGCCCACGCAAAGTCACCTTCGCACCGACAGGCATGCCCTCGCGTACTTTGAAATTCGAGATGCTCTTCTTGGCCTTGGTGACCAGGGCCTTCTGGCCGGTGATCGTGGCCAATTCCTGCTGGGCCTCATTGATTACGTCCTTGTCGTGATTGGCGTTGACGCCCATGTTGATCACAACTTTCTCGACCTTCGGAACCTGCATCCGGTTGGTGTAGCGGCCACCCTTGAGTAGCTGCTCGACAACATCTTTCTTATAAAATTCGTAGAGTTGGACCATGTTTACGCCTCTGCGGTTGCCGGGGCCACGCCATGCTTCTTGCGGCGCGCCTCGTACCGCTCCTGTTTCATCACCTTGGAAATCTGAATCGGCGCTTCTTTGGTAACAATTCCGCCCTTGGGATTGTCCTGGCTCTTTCGCAACGCCTTCTTGATTACGTTAATCCCCTCGACCAAAACGCGGTTCTTCGCCGGAAATGTAGCCAGCACTTTGCCGATTTTTCCGCGATCCTCACCAGCGATCACCACCACCATGTCGTCTCTTTTGACGTGCAAATTCTTCATGACCTACAGTACCTCGGGGGCGAGAGAAATGATCTTGGTGAAATTCTTGTCGCGCAACTCACGCGCCACCGGACCAAAAATACGCGTGCCCTTTGGGTTGTGCTGATCGTCAATGATCACCACGGCGTTGTTGTCGAAACGCACATAGGAACCATCGGCCCGGCGCAAGGGTGACCGTGTACGAACAACCACACACGTTACAACTTCGCCCTTCTTCACGGTTCCGTCCGGCGCGGCTTCCTTCACATGCGCTTTAATGACATCGCCAATCCGTGCGTAACGTTTCTGGTGTCCGAGAACGCCAATCGCCCATGCCACGCGCGCGCCGGTGTTATCCGCGACATCGAGATGTGTGCGAATCTGAATCATACTTCGACCTTCTCGATCCCCGTCGCCTTTTCCAGGACCTGCACCAGCCGCCACCGCTTCAGTTTGCTCAGGGGCCGGGATTCCACGATGCGCACCTTGTCACCCACGCCCGCTTCGCTCTTTTCGTCGTGCGCGTAGAACTTCTTGTACAGCATCATGACCTTCTGATACCGCGGATGGCGGACGCGGCGCGCCACCTCGACGACGATAGTCTTATCCATCTTGTCGCTGATGACTTCACCCACCAACTCCCGCTTCTTGCTTTCGATTGTCGCTTGGTCCGTCATGTGAATCCGAAATCTTTCCGTCGGCCTGGGTCTTTACTTTACCGCTGCCGCAGCAGCCGGGAGTTGTCGCTCCCTCAAAATGGTTTCAATCCGCGCCATGTCGCGCCGCACTTCGCGAATACGACTCGGACGCTCTAGCCTCGCGGTCTGTTGCTGAAGCCGCAGGTTGAACAACTCCTGCCGAAGGTCACGTAGTTTGGCTTGTGCCTCTGCATCTGTCAACTCACGGATTTCTTTTGCTTTCATATCGCTAACTACCGTCTGCTAACAAATCGCGTCGGAATCGGCAATTTGGAGGCCGCCAGCCGAAACGACTCGCGCGCAAGCACTTCCGTTACACCACCCAGTTCAAATAACACATTTCCCGGCCGCACAACGGCCACCCATGTCTCGGGCGGTCCTTTACCCTTGCCCATACGCGTTTCGGGCGGCCGCTTGGTAATCGGCTTATCCGGGAACACGCGGATCCACAATTTTCCGCGGCGCTTCATATTGCGAGACAGCGCAACGCGGCAGGCTTCGAGCTGCGTCGTGGTCACCCACGCGCGAGCCAACGACTGCAAGCCGTATTCGCCAAACGCCACCGTGGCGCCACGCCAGGCCGTCCCCGTGCGGCTGCCGCGTTGGGCTTTCCGATACTTCACTCTCTTGGGCATCATTGCCATGTTTTCGAAATTCCTCTATTACTTCTGCCTGGCACTAGGCCGCCGGAACAGGTCCGACCGGCACCGGCGTGACCTGGGGCTGCTGCGCCGCCCGTAAGGGACGCTCGCCTTTGCAGATCCAAACCTTTACGCCAATCTTCCCGTACACCGTCTGGGCCTCCGCGAAGCCGTAATCAATATCCGCGCGCAACGTATGCAGCGGAATCTTGCCGACGCGATACTTCTCGTGCCGCGCCAGTTCCGCGCCACCAAGCCGACCGCCACAGGCGACCTTGATTCCCTGCGCGCCGAAATCCATCGCTGTCTGCACGGACTTCTTCATCGCCCGCCGGAAGCTGATGCGGCGCTCCAATTGAAGAGCGATGTTCTCCGCCACCAATTGCGCGTCGGTCTCGGGCGTTTTCACTTCCAGGATATCTACATAAATCTCTTTGCCCGTGAGCGCGGCCAACTCTTCCTTGAGTTTGTCGATCTCCGCACCTTTGCGCCCGATTACGATCCCAGGACGCGCGGTTGAAATCGTAATACGCGCTCGGTTGGCATACCGTTCAATGGCGATCTTCGGGACCGCGGCCGATGCCAGCCTCTTTTTCACAATATCGCGAATCTTGATGTCTTCGAGCAACAGTGGCGCGTAATCCTTCTTATCCGCGTACCACTTGGACAGCCAGTCCTTCGTGACCGCCACGCGAAAACCAATTGGATTCGTTTTTTGTCCCATAGATTATTGTCCGTCCGTCAATATGATCTGGATGTGCGCCGTCCGTTTGATGATCGGACCTGCGCTGCCACGTGCCTTCGGCTGCCAGCGCTTGAGGCGCGGCCCTTCGTTCGCAACAGCTTCTTTTACCCGCAGCGACGCCGGATCGAGCTTGTGGCTGTTGGGGTCGGTCGCGTTGGCGATCGCCGACTTCAATGTCTTTTCAATCATCCGCGCCGACTTGCGCGGAATGACCCGCAACACTTCCAGCGCGCTGGAGGCGCTCAAGCCCTGGATCAAACGCGTCACCTCGCCGACTTTCGACGGGCTCATGCGCGCATATCTTGTTATCGCTCTTACATCCATAAAATCACATTCACGAACTCTTGGTCACCCGTGCGACGTCTCCCGTCTTGAGAGTGACTTTCTTTTCCATCCGTTCGACCAGCGCGCCGCAAATTCGCCTGCGCACTTCCACGATTTCTAATTCAGCCACGACGTGATCGCCGCGCAACACCACCATCGGCATCCCGACGCGCGCGCCTTGCAGTAGCCCGATATTCAATACCACGAGCCGCAGGTTCGGATTCACATCCAGAACCGCTGCCGATTCAAGCGTCCCACCGGCCTGTTTCCCAGCCGCAACCGTTTTCCCTGTCTGAACAGAGGCAGGAGGCTCGGTCATCGTCAACAGCGTTTTCGTCCGCGCCAGTTCACCCGGCACATCCCCTTGCTTCTGGATGGCGTCGAGCAATCGCTGCAGTTGCTCGATGAGGCGTTGCCGCTCCGCTTCCGCGAGATACAACGCGCGCACGCTTTCCACGAGTTGGCGCTGCCCCTGCGTCGCCGTCTCATCGGCAAAGTTGACGCCGAGCGTCTGCGCCCGAAGCTGCGCATCATTCCATTTCCTCTGGAACAACTCGCTCTCCGTCCGGGCGATGGCCAGGTTCTCGCTAAGCAGGCGAATGATCGTCTCGCGTTGCTCGAGCTCTGTCTTAAGCCGTTGATTATCACTGGCCAACGCTGCAACTACCACGCGCAACTCATCCGCGGCGGTCATCGGCGCCCGCGCTTCTTCGGCCGCCCGCAATCCTGTTGCTGCAAAGAACAAACAAACCGTACAAACTCTCGTTACCGTGCCAGACGCAGGCACCACGCATTCCCGGCCGCGTTACTTCGCGACCGCCTTTTCAGTATGGGCGCCATGCGCCTTGAATGTGCGGGTCGGCGAGAATTCTCCCAAGCGATGGCCAACCATGTTCTCCGTCACGAACACCGGTGTGTGCTGCCGCCCATTGTGAACCAAAAATGTCTGGCCGACGAACTCAGGAATGATCATCGAGCGGCGCGACCAGGTTTTGATTGGTTTTTTCTCCCCCGCCCTCAGCGCCTCGACCTTCTTCAACAAATGATCGTCAACAAACGGGCCCTTTTTAAGCGAACGTCCCATTTATTTCTTCCTTCTCTCTAAAATTAACCCATTTGAATACTTTTTCTTCCGCCGCGACTTGCCGCCCTTGGCTAGCTTGCCCCACGGCGACACCGGATGATGCCAACCGCCACCACCCTTGCTCTTACCCTGGCCGCCGCCCATCGGATGATCCACCGGGTTGCGCGCCATGCCTCGCGAAATGCCGCGGCGCCCCAGCCAGCGGTTGCGACCGGCCTTGCCCAGCATGATATTAATGTGATCGGTGTTGCCAATCTGCCCGATCGTGCAATAGCACTCACGGTTAATCAGACGCAGCTCACCCGACGGCATTTTAACGGTCACGTAATCACCTTCGCTGGCCGTGACCTGGGCCGCCATCCCCGCACTGCGGCAAATCTGTGCGCCATGACCGCGATGCAACTCAATGTTGTGGATCGGCATGCCAGGGATGATCTTTTTCAACGGCAACGCATTGCCCAGGGACAATTCCACGTCAGGGCCGCTCATCAACTTCGCGCCAACCTGCAACCCGAGGGGCGCGATGATGTACCGCTTCTCGCCGTCGGCGTACTTCAGCAACGCAATGCGTGCGGAACGATTGGGATCGTACTCAATCCCTTCCACAACTGCCACCATCCCGATCTTGTCGCGCTTGAAATCGATAATACGATAGCGTTGCTTATGGCCACCGCCGATACCGCGGGACGTCATGCGCCCGTGATTGTTGCGTCCACCCGTCCGTCGGCGTGCCACCGTAAGCTTTTTCTCAGGCGTATGCTTCGTGATCTCCGAGAAATCGGAAAGCACAGTCCCGCGCAGTGACGGCGTCAACGGCCTAAAAGTCTTGAGTCCCATAAATCGCTATGCCAATTCAATCTTATCGCCCTCTTTGAGGGTGACAACCGCCTTTTTCCAACTGGGTGTGCGGCCATACTGGGCCGTCCGTTCGCGTCGCGCCTTGCCGCGTACGTGCATCGTGTTCACGTGAAGCACCTTGACCTTGAACAATTGCTCGACTGCGCGCTTCACGTCGACTTTGTTCGCGTGCTTGTCGACAACAATCTGGTACTGGTTCAATTTCTCAATCTGTGCCGTGCCCTTTTCGGTGACGCGCACGGTCTTGACCACTGTGTAGGGATCCTTCATTCGTCCTATCCCAGTCGGGCGCCCAACTTCTCGAGAGCGGCTTTCGTGGTCACGATTTTGTCGAAACGTAACAGTTCGTATACGTTGACGGAACCCACCGGTTCGACCTGCACATTCGGGAGATTCCGCGCCGCCAGCTTCAAATTCTTGTCTACCTGTTCCGTGACGACGAGCGTTGGCTTGTTCTTGCCGCCCAGCGCCGTTACGATGCCCGCCAGGTCTTTTGTTTTGTGACTCGCCAGGTTCAACTCATCGATCACGACTACGTCGCCGGCAAGCAAGCGCTCACTGAGCGCCTTGCGAAACGCCAGCGCCTTCACCTTCTTCGGCACGTTGATCGTGTAGTCGCGCGGTTTCGGCCCGAACACCACACCACCACCACGCCACAACGGCGAGGCAAATGATCCCGCACGCGCGCGGCCAGTTCCTTTTTGCTTCCACGGCTTCTTGCCGCTGCCGTGCACCTCGCTGATCTGTTTGGTGCTCGCCGTGCCAAGACGTTGGTTCGCCATGTAAGCCGTGACCGTGTCGTGCACTGCCTGCGTGCCCTTGCCGTTCTTGATAAGCAATTCGTCGGCGAACTCGACTTCGCCCTTGGCCTGGCCGGAAACGTTAAGAACAGGCAGCTTCATTTCGCCGCCTTCGCTACCGGCTTGGTTTTCTTCAAGGCGTGGCGGATGACCACAAACGCACCCGTCGCACCCGGGACCGCACCCTCGATGAATAGAAGATTTTCCACCTCACGCACCTGCACCACGCGCAAATTCTGTGTCGTGACGCGGCGGTCACCCATGTGGCCAGGCATCCGCATGTTCTTGAAGACGCGGCCAGGGAACAAACGCTGACCGATCGCGCCACCGCGGCGATGCCACCCTTTCGCCCCGTGCGTCATGTCACCGCCCGCAAATTTGTGCCGGCGCACAACGCCCTGAAATCCTTTACCTTTACCGGTGCCAATCACATCCACGTATTGGCCGGGCTGAAATTCCTTCACCGTGATCTGATCGCCAACATTGAACTGCACGGGCTCTTCCGTGCGATACTCGCGGATAAATCGGGCTGGTGCTGTGTTGGCCTTTTTGCAGTGGCCGATGAGTGCCTTGCCAGCGTTCTTTTCCTTGCGGGTGCCCAGACCGATCTGCACCGCATGGTAACCGTCGTTTTCCGGTGTCTTCTTCTGCAACACCGTGCAGGGACCGACTTCGATGACGGTAACGCCGATAAAGTTGCCGTTCGCGTCGAACAACTGCGCCATACCAAGTTTTTTGCCGAGAAGTTCCATGACTAAATCTTGATCGTAATGTCCACGCCCGCAGGCAGGTTCAGTTTTTTCAACTCGTCAACCGTCTTGGCCGTCGGGTCAATGATATCCAACAACCGCTTGTGCGTCCGCATCTCAAACGATTCCATCGACTTCTTGTCGGCGTGCGGTGAACGGTTCACGGTATGGCGCCAGATGTCGGTCGGTAACGGAATTGGCCCGGCAACTTTCGCACCGGTGCGTTTGGCTGTTTCCACGATGTCATGCGCCGATTGGTCGAGCAACCGGTGGTCGTAGCCTTTGAGGCGGATTCGTATGCGCTGGTTGTTCATTTCTTCTGCTGTCCCGCCCTTGGGTTGCCGCCGCTGTTCTTATCTAAAATTGCGGCCAGAATATTCTCCGGCACCTTCTCAAACGCCGCCGGCTCCATCGAGTAGCTCGCCCGCCCTTTGCTCAAGGAGCGTAACGCCGTGGCGTAGCCGAACATTTCCGCCAGAGGCACGGTTGCATGCACGATTGTAGAACTCGCGCGCGACTCGATATGGCTGATCTTGCCCCGGCGGCTATTCAGGTCGCCGACGACATCGCCCATGTGCTCCTCGGGTGTAATGGCTTCCACGTCCATGATCGGCTCCAGCATGATCGCGCCCGCCTTACGAGCTGCTTCCTTGAAAGCGAAACTGCCGGCCATCTTAAACGCAATTTCCGAACTGTCCACCTCGTGGTAGGTACCGTCGATAATCTGAATCTTAATATCCACCATCGGGTAACCGCCCAACACGCCGGTTTGCGCGGCTTCGATAATACCATCTTCGACCGCGCCAATATATTCCCTCGGGATCGCGCCGCCGACGACCTCGTCCTCGACTACGATGCCGCTGCCCTTTTCGCCCGGTTCGACGGTAACAACCGCATGGCCGTACTGACCGCGGCCGCCCGATTGACGGATAAACTTGCCCTCGGCCTCGGCGGCCTTGGTGATTGTTTCGCGATAGGCGACTTGCGGTTTGCCCGCGGTCGCGCCAACGTTGAACTCGCGGAACATACGATCCTTGATGATGTCCAGGTGCAACTCACCCATCCCGGAAATGATGGTCTGGCCAGTCTCGTGGTCGGTGGTGAGACGGAAAGTCGGATCTTCTTCGGCGAGGCGTTGTAACGCGGTGGACATTTTGTCGCGGTCAGCCTTCGTATTCGGCTCAATGGCCATGGAAATGACGGGCTCAGGGAACGTGATCGACTCGAGCAAGATCGGATGATCATCGTCCGAAACCGTGTCGCCCGTCGTGACGTTCTTTAGGCCAACGAGCGCGCCGATGTCTCCGGAGTAACACACGTCGATTTCCTGCCGATGATTGGCGTGCATCTCGAGCAGGCGACCGATGCGCTCGCGTTTGTTGTTACGCGGGTTATAGACCGTCATGCCTTTGGTGACTTTGCCCGAATAAACCCGGAAGAAAATCAGTCGGCCCGCGTACGGATCAGTCCAAATCTTAAAGGCCAGCGCGCAGAACGCGCCATTATCATTTGCCGAACGAGTCTCAGGCTGTTTGCTATCCGGGTTCGTTCCAACAATCTCCGGAATATCGAGCGGAGACGGAAGGTAATCGACAACCGCATCGAGCAACGGCTGCACACCCTTGTTCTTAAACGCCGCGCCACAAATCACAGGCACCAGTTCGTTCTTGATCGTAAGCCGTCGAATACCGGCTTGCAGTTGTTCCTGATTGATCTCTTTGCCTTCGAGGTAGAGGTGCATCAACTCCTCATCCTTCTCGGCAACCGCTTCGACGAGCTTCACATGCGCCGCGTCGGCAGCCACTTTCAAATCGGCAGGAATATCGACTACCTCAAATTCTGCCCCGAGTTCCTCACCCGACCAAAGGACGGCCTTCATCTTGACGATATCGACGACACCTTTGAAGTCCGCTTCCTTGCCAATCGGAATTTGGATCGGCACGGCATTGGCTGCGAGACGCTCGCGCATCTGCGCCACGGCCGCTTCGAAGTCCGCGCCGGTACGGTCCATTTTATTGACAAAGGCGACGCGCGGAACCTTGTACTTGTTGGCTTGTCGCCAAACTGTTTCGGACTGGGGCTCCACACCCCCGACCGCGCAGAAAACAGCGCAGGCACCGTCAAGTACACGCAGGCTGCGTTCAACCTCGACGGTGAAGTCCACATGCCCGGGCGTATCAATGATATTGACGCGATGCTCGCGCCAAAAGCAGGTCGTCGCGGCGCTCGTGATCGTGATGCCACGCTCGCGCTCCTGCTCCATCCAGTCCATGGTCGTTGTGCCCTCGTGGACCTCGCCGACCTTGTAGACCTTCCCTGTGTAGAAAAGTATCCGCTCGGTGGTCGTGGTCTTACCGGCGTCGATGTGCGCGCAAATCCCAATGTTTCGGGTGCGCTCCAACGGCACCAGTCTGTCCGTGGACGATCTCGACTGTTCCGGGCCCGGCTGTTTCGGTTGTTCTAACACGGCCTGCATTTTCTAAGTGCTACTGTTTGTTGTTTCACCAAATTTCACGAAAGCATAACCGTGGCTCGTCCAGACGGGTGAATTCACCTTCGGACTACCAGCGGTAATGCGCAAACGCACGATTGGCCTGTGCCATCTTGTGCGTGTCCTCACGCTTCTTGACGGATGCGCCCGTATTGTTTGACGCATCCAGAATCTCGGCAGCCAGGGCATCCATCATTGCCGTGCCCTTGCGCGCACTGGCGTATTGGATCATCCATCGCATCGCCAGCGCTTCCTGACGATCGGACGAAACCTCGACCGGCACCTGGTAGTTCGCTCCACCGACGCGCCGGGACTTGACCTCCAACCTCGGCTTTACGTTCTCCAGCGCCGTCTGCAACACGTCCAGCGGACTCTTTTCCTTCGCCTTTTCCGCGATGCGGTCGAATGCGCCATACACAATACGCTCCGCCACCGACTTCTTTCCACTCTGCATGATGCAGGTGATCAGTCGTGTGACGGTTTCGCTGTTGAACCGCACGTCCTTAATTCTCGGTCGTCGCTCTGCTCTTCGTCTGCGCATACTTGAATTATCTCAAATCCTCAGGCGGCTTTCGCGCCCGTGTCCTTCTTCGCGCCGCTGTCCTTCGGACGTTTGACACCATACTTGCTGCGGCTGCGGCGTCGCTTCTCCACCCCCATCGCGTCCAGTGTCCCGCGGACGATATGGTAACGAACACCCGGCAAATCCTTTACACGTCCACCGCGCACGAGCACTATCGAGTGCTCCTGCAGATTATGTCCCTCATCGGGGATGTACGCGATCACCTCGATGCCGTTGGTCAGGCGCACCTTGGCAACTTTGCGCAGGGCCGAATTCGGTTTCTTCGGCGTTCGCGTCATCACCTGCAAGCAAACCCCACGACGTTGTGGACATTTGCCAAGCGCCGGCGCTTTGGACTTCGCCTTCAACTGGCGGCGACCCTTTCGAACAAGCTGATTGATTGTTGGCATTCGTTAATCCGTTAAACGCCACTTCCCTAGTGGCTCCAAAGGAGCGCGAAAAGTAACACACGCTCCGGTGCAACGCAAGACCTTTTGAGCAGCCTACCTTAGATCACTGCCTCCTCGGGTTGAGGCTCGAGTTTCTCCTCGCGTGGTTGTTCCACCGGCTCGGCCAGTGGGACCAACTTCACACCGCGAAGCGCCCCGAATCCGGTGCCTGCGGGGATAAGATGACCCATGATCACGTTTTCCTTGAAGCCGCGCAGATGATCGACTCGTCCGAGCGTCGCTGCTTCCGTCAGCACGCGCGTGGTGTCCTGGAACGATGCCGCGCTGATAAACGACTCGGTCTCCAGCGAGGCCTTGGTAATGCCGAGGAGAACGGGCTGCGCTTCCGCCGGCTTGCCGCCCGCTTCCGCAACGCGCTTGTTCTCCTCTTCAAACGTTACCTTGTCGATCTGATCGCCCCAGAGAAAACGCGTGTCTCCGGGATCCACAATCCGCACCTTGCGCAACATCTGGCGGACGATGATCTCGATGTGCTTGTCGTTAATCTCCACACCCTGCAGACGGTAGACTTCCTGCACGTCGTTCACGAGATACTCTTGCAAGTCCTGCGGACCACAAACCTCAAGTATTTCGTGTGGTACAACCGGGCCTTCCGTTAGTTGTTGGCCTTTCTTTACCGTGTCGCCCCGGAAGACGATGATGTGTTTCGAGTGCGGTATGAGATGCTCCTCTTCCGCGCCTGTCTTGGGATCCTTCACGATAATACGACGCTTGCCTCGAACAGTACCGGCGAAATCGACAACGCCGTCGATCTTGGCAATTTCAGCCGCGTCCTTCGGCCGACGGGCTTCGAACAATTCCGCGACACGCGGCAGACCACCCGTGATATCCTTCGTCTTGAAAACCTTTCGTGGCGTTTTCGCGACAAGCGCCCCTGGCTCCATCCGGCTACCTTCCTCGACGACGATATGGGCTCCTGCAGGAATCGCATAGAAGGCAACCACCTCGTCGGCCGCGTTCACCAGATTCACCTGCGGGTGCAGGTCTTCCTTGTGCTCGATGACAACCGTGCCCATCAGGCCCGTCGCTTCGTCGAGCTCACGCTTGACCGTGATGCCCTCGATTAAATCGTGGAACTTGACCGTACCAGCCACTTCGGAAAGCACCGGCACATTGTACGGGTCCCACTGGACGAACACGTCGCCCTTCTTCACACGACCACCGTCGGCGGCAGCAATCTCGGCCCCGACAACCACTGAGTAACGCTCCAATTCGCGGCCTTCGTCATTGCTGACAACGACCTGGCCATTCTTATTCAGCACGACCCAATTACCTTCTGCGCGTTGGACCGCGCGAACTTCCTGGTAGTGAAGGACACCGTCATTTTTAGCCTTGATTTGCGGCTGTTTGAAGACCTGGCTGGCAGTGCCGCCAATGTGGAATGTGCGCATCGTGAGTTGTGTGCCGGGCTCGCCAATCGACTGCGCGGCAATGATACCGATCGCCTGACCCAGCTTCACCATCTTGCTGGTGGCGAGATTACGTCCGTAACACATCCCGCACACTCCACGGCGCGATTCGCACGTGAGCACCGAGCGAATCTTGATCCGTTCAATACCGAGTTTATTGATCGCTTCCGCGGCGGCTTCGTCAATTTCGGTGTTGGCCTTGACGATCTTCTTCTTGCTGATGGGATCGCTGATGTCTTCTGCCGCGATGCGGCCGATGATGCGCTCGCTCAACCTGACCACTTCGTCTTCACCTTCAAAGATTGGCTTTACCCAAATGCCGTTGACGGTGCCACAGTCCTCTTCGAGAACAATGACATCCTGCGCCACATCTACGAGCTTGCGAGTCAGATAGCCGGAGTCGGCTGTCTTAAGAGCGGTGTCCGCTAATCCCTTGCGCGCGCCGTGTGTCGAAATGAAATACTCCAGAACGCTCAACCCCTCACGGAAATTCGACAGGATCGGTCGTTCAATGATTTCACCCGACGGCTTGGCCATCAATCCACGCATGCCCGCGAGCTGACGAATCTGCTGGCGCGAGCCACGGGCCTTGCTATCCACCATCATGAAAACCGGGTTCAGCTCCGCGCGGCCTTCGTTGTGTTCCATCGCGGCATACATGATGTTGGAAATCTTGTCGGTCGCGTGCGTCCAGATATCAATGATCTTGTTGTAGCGTTCACCGTCCGTAATGATGCCGCGGCGATATTGCTTCTCAACATCGGCCACGTCCTTGAGCGCGTCTTCGATCACCACCGTCTTTTCCTTCGGTACGATCATGTCTTCGATACCGATGGAGACTCCCGCCAGGGTGGCGTGTTCAAAACCGAGAGCCTTGAGCTTGTCCAGGACCTCGACCGTTTTTGGGTGACCCGCGGTGCGGTAGCACTGCCAGATGATCTCGCCCAATGACGACTTGTTGGTCGAGCGGTTAATGAAACCAAGTTCCGGTGGCCAGATTTCGTTAAAAAGCACTCGCCCTACTGTCGTCTCGATGACCTTCGACACAGCATCGCCATAGACCGTTTGGCGGCCGTAATCCGGATTCTTCAAGCGTATGTGCTCGTGAATCTTCACATCGCGTTCGTCATGGCAGAAGAACACCTCTTGTGCATCTGAGAACAACTTTTGGCGTTTGGCGTCGCCGCCGCGATCCTTCTTGCCGCCGTGCGTGAGGTAGTAGACCCCCAGGGCGATGTCCTGCGTCGGCGTCGTGATCGGCTTGCCGCTTGAAGGCGAAAAGATGTTGTTCGGCGCAAGCATGAGCAGCCGCGCTTCCATCTGCGCCTCGACGGACAGCGGCACATGCACGGCCATCTGGTCGCCGTCGAAATCCGCGTTATAGGCGGTACAAACCAGCGGGTGAATACGGATGGCATCGCCTTCGATGAGTTGTGGCTCGAATGCCTGGATGGATAACCGATGCAATGTGGGAGCCCGATTGAGCAACACGGGGTGTCCTTTGCTGACTTCTTCGAGAATGTCCCAGACCTCGGGAGACTGGCGTTCAATGAGTTTTTTCGCGGAACGAATCGTGTGAACCAAACCCATTTCTCGCAAACGACGAATGATGAACGGCTCGAACAGCACCAGCGCCATCTTCTTCGGCAGCCCGCATTGGTTCAACTTCAATTCGGGGCCGATGACGATCACCGATCGACCCGAATAGTCGACGCGCTTGCCGAGCAAATTCTGGCGGAAACGGCCCTGCTTGCCCTTGAGCATGTCGGCCAGCGACTTCAGCGAGCGGCTGCCCGCGCCCGTAACCGGCCGACCGTGGCGACCGTTGTCGAGCAATGCGTCCACTGCTTCCTGCAACATGCGCTTTTCGTTGCGAATGATCACGTCGGGTGTGCGCAATTGCAGCAGGTTCTTGAGGCGGTTGTTACGATTGATAACGCGGCGATACAAATC
The DNA here is from genome assembly GCA_035577545.1 of Verrucomicrobiia bacterium. Classification (NCBI taxonomy): domain Bacteria; kingdom Pseudomonadati; phylum Verrucomicrobiota; class Verrucomicrobiia; species Verrucomicrobiia bacterium. Next base: position 81,516 of record DATLVI010000009.1, on the reverse strand, counting down.
GTTCAGATCGCTGGTGGCGAAACGTCCGCCTTCCAGCGGAACCAGCGGACGGAGATCCGGCGGAATCACCGGCAACACTTCGAGGATCATCCATTCCGGACGCATCTTCGAGTTGAGAAACCCTTTCGTGAGTTTCAACCGCTTGGCGATCTTCTTGCGGATCTGTTTGCTCTTGGTCGCATCAAGCTGATGTTCCAACTCGTGGGCGAGCTTGCGAAGGTCAATTTTCGCCAGGGACTCTTTCACGGCCTCGGCGCCCATTTTGGCGGCGAACCCATCGGCGTATTGCTCACGGGCTTCGCGGTACTCCATTTCGGTGAGCAATTGCTTGTCCTTCAGCGGTGTCTTGCCCGGATCCACCACCATGTAGTCTTCATAGTAGAGCACGCGCTCGAGGTCGCGAGCCGTCATGTCCAGCATCAGGCCCATACGCGACGGCATGCACTTGAAAAACCAAATGTGGCTTACCGGCACGGCTAATTCGATGTGGCCCATACGTTCGCGGCGCACACGCGCCAGCGTCACCTCGACGCCGCAACGATCGCAGATCACGCCGCGATGCTTGATGCGCTTGTATTTGCCGCAATTGCACTCCCAATCGCGCACCGGACCGAAAATACGCTCACAAAACAGACCGCCTTTTTCAGGCTTGAACGTGCGGTAGTTGATCGTTTCAGGGTTTTTGACTTCCCCGTGCGACCAGGAGCGAATCGTATCCGGCGACGCGACACCAATGCTAACTTGGTCGAACGTATCCGCCTTCTCCAAACCGAGCGCGGCACGCGCGGCCGCCGTGGCTTGCGCGACAGAGGGTAATGTGGTTCCAGGCTTTGCTGCGATCATAACTTGTGTTCGCCTCCGTTCTTCCCGACGCGAACGTCGAGGCATAGACTCTGCATTTCCTTCATCAACACGTTGAACGACTCGGGCGTACCCGCTTCGAGCGTGTTGTCACCCTTGACGATGGACTCGTAGATGCGGGTGCGGCCCTGTACGTCGTCGCTCTTAACTGTGAGCAACTCCTGCAACGCATACGCGCAGCCATAGGCCTCCATCGCCCATACTTCCATTTCGCCGAAGCGCTGGCCGCCATACTGGGCCTTGCCACCGAGCGGCTGCTGTGTGACCAGCGAATACGGGCCAACGGCGCGGGCGTGAATCTTGTCCGCCACCAGGTGACCCAGCTTCAGCATGTAGATGTAGCCGACAACAACTTCCTGATCAAACGGTTCGCCGGTACGGCCATCATAGAGACGCGATTTGCCGTCTTCTTTCACCCACCCATAGCCGTCGATCTTCCGGGCCTGGTTGATCATCTCGTGGATTTCCTTCTCGGTCACACCGTCGAACACGGGTGAAGCGATCTTCAAACCCAGTGCCCGCGCGGCGACTCCCAGGTGCGTCTCAAGCACCTGGCCGACATTCATACGACTCGGCACACCAAGCGGATTCAGCACGATGTCTACCGGTGTACCGTCATCCAGGAATGGCATGTTCTCTTCCGGCATGATTTTGGCAATGACACCTTTATTACCATGACGGCCAGCCATCTTGTCGCCAACGCTTAGCTTGCGCTTGCTGGCGATGTACACCTTCACCTGCTTGATAATTCCCGGATCGACGTCTTCACCACTCTCGATGCGGTCGAGTTGGCGATCGCGCTCCATGTTGAGTTCGCTAAAGCGATGCTCAAACTCGCCGATGATCTCGCGAATCTTGATGCGGATCGGTGACGGATCGATCTCAATGTGATCGTACACCGTAGCCAGCTTGCGCAGGAGCGTCTTGGTGATCTTCCGGTTGGCCGGAATGATGATCTCGCCCGTCTCCGCATTGACCACGTCGAGCGGAATCTTCTCGCCGAGCAAAATGTTGCTCAACTTCTCGGTGAGTTCCTCGCGCAATTCGGTGGATTTCTTCTTGTGCTCTTCCTCAATTTGCTTCTTCTGGCGGCGTATCTCGGTCGGCGTCAGGTTCGGACGACTGAGCTCCTTGCGAGCGGACACCTTGACGTCCATGACGATGCCGTAGGTGCCGCTGGGCACACGCAACGACGTGTCTTTGACGTCCGCCGCTTTCTCACCGAAGATCGCGCGCAACAACCGCTCTTCGGGCGCGAGTTCTGTCTCGCCCTTCGGGGTTATCTTGCCGACAAGGATGTCGCCGGGTTTCACTTCCGCGCCGATCCGGATCACGCCATCGTGGCCAAGATCCTTGAGCGCTTCTTCGCCGACATTCGGGATATCCCGCGTGATTTCTTCAGGGCCAAGTTTCGTATCGCGCGCACCCGCCTCGAATTCGTCGATGTGAATCGAGGTGTACACGTCGTCTTTAACAAGACGTTCGTTGACCAGAATGGCGTCCTCAAAGTTATAACCGCACCAGGGCATGAAGGCCACGAGCACGTTACGTCCGAGCGCTAATTCGCCATCCTCACAGCAGGGACCGTCGGCCAGAACCTGCCCCTTCTTGATCTTCTCACCACACTTGACGATGGGCTTCTGGTTAAAACATGTGCCGGCATTCGAACGCATGAACTTGCGCAGTTCGTATACCCACAGATGATTTTCAGGATCAGTGGCAAGCTTTCGCTTACCCTCGGGCATCTCACCGTTCTTCGTGACGACGATCCGTCGCGCGTCCACGCTGGCCACCGTACCTGATTCTTCCGCAACAATGCAGACTTTGGAGTCACGCGCAATGCGGCCTTCCAAGCCGGTTCCCACCAGCGGCGAATCACTTTGGAGCAACGGCACCGCCTGGCGCTGCATGTTCGAACCCATCAACGCGCGGTTCGCGTCGTCGTGCTCGAGGAACGGGATCAATCCCGCCGCAACGGAAACAAGTTGTTTCGGCGACACATCCATATAATGGACGCGGTCCGGCTCAACTTCGATGAAGTCACCCTTATAGCGGCAGGAAACCTTCGGCACCGTGTAATGACCCTTGCCATCAATCGGCGCGTTGGCCTGGGCCACTACATAATTCTCTTCCTGGTCGGCGGTCAAATAATCCACCTGATCCGATACGCGCCCGTCTTTGACCTTGCGGTACGGTGTCTCGATGAACCCGAATTCATTGATCCGCGCATAGAGACTCATGGCGCTGATCAGACCGATGTTCGGACCTTCAGGAGTTTCAATCGGGCAAATGCGGCCGTAATGCGACGGGTGAACGTCACGGACTTCAAAGCCCGCGCGCTCACGCGATAGACCGCCCGGCCCGAGGGCAGAGAGACGGCGTTTGTGTGTCAGCTCGCTTAACGGGTTCGTTTGATCCATGAACTGGCTGAGTTGGCTGCGACCAAAGAAATCACGAATGACCGCTGAGAGCGCCTTCGGATTGATGAGCTGCTGCGGTGTCATCGTGTCGGTATTGACGTCGAACAGCGTCATGCGCTCTTTAACTACACGCTCGGTACGCGCCAAGCCAATACGGCATTGATTGGCGAGAAGTTCGCCCACCGTGCGCAAGCGGCGGCTGCCAAGATGGTCGATGTCGTCCACTGAACCTTCGCCCTTGCGCAGGCTGAGAAGATACTTGATCGCCTCAATCAAGTCTTCCTTCTCCATGACACGGCTTTCCATGTCGGCGTTGCGATTGAGCTTCTGGTTGATCTTGTACCGACCAACCCGACCCAGGTCGTAGCGCCGCGCATCAAAGAACAGGCGCTTGATCAGCGCGTTGGCGTTGGCAATCGTCGGCGGATCACCAGGACGCAAGCGGCGGTAAATATCCTTAAGCGCTTCCTCCTGGTCCTTGCAGGTGTCCTTGCGAAGGCACTTGATGATGCAACCATCGTCTGACGAGATATCTACAACCTTCACCTTGTCGATCCCCAGATCGATCAACTGGCGGGCGACACTCTTGCTGAGGGGCTCAAACGCGCGTCCCACGACGAGTTGTTTCTCGGTATCCATCACATCGGCGATGAGCACCTTGTTGGTGGTTTCCTCGCCGCTCGTGAAGTCCTTCAACTTCACGTCCTCGATTTGGTAGAACAACTTGAGGATCTCTTCGTCGGTGCTGTAGCCGAGGGAGCGCAGGAACGTTGTCGCCAAAAACTTGCGGCGGCGATGACGGCGGTCGAGATAGATGTTAAGCAAGTCGTTGCTGTCAAACTGGACTTCCAGCCACGAGCCGCGGTCGGGAATAATACGAAATCCGAAAAGCACCTTGCCGCTGGTATGGATGGATGATTCAAAACAGATGCCGGGTGAACGGTGCAACTGGCTGACGATAACGCGCTCGGCGCCATTGATGACGAAACTGCCGGACGGTGACATGAGCGGGATTTCGCCCATGTAGACCTTCTCTTCCTTCGTGCCGTTGGTGTCCTTGAGACGAAAGGTAACGTGCAACGGGCCGCTGTAACTGATGCCCTCGCGCAGGCAATCCAACCAGTTGGTCTTGGATTCACCGATGGAGTACTCGACGAAATCAAGTGTAGCCTGACCGTCATAGCTCTCAATCGGGAACACTTCCTTGAAAACGGCCTGCAGGCCGACGTTCTTACGACGGGTCGTCGTCGCGTCGGACTGTAGGAACTCCGCGTAGGAATCCGTCTGCGCCTCGATAAACGGAGGTGGCTCAATTACGTCGCCCAACTTGCCGAAATATTTTCGTTCAGCCATTGCTTACTTCCCGGGCATTACTGCCCTCTGACTGCTGCTGTTTGCCAACCGGTTTTATGAGGGCGCGGTGCCAACTGCGTCCCCGCCCGAATTTCAACGAATGCAACACTACTTGAGCTCGACCTTGGCGCCGGCCGCTTCGAGCTTCTTCTTGATCTCTTCGGCTTCTTCCTTTGTGGCGCCTTCCTTGACGGTCTTCGGTGCACCCTCGACCAAATCCTTGGCTTCCTTCAAGCCGAGGCTGGTCACCGCGCGCACTTCCTTGATCACGCCAATTTTGTTCGCTCCCGTTTCCTTGAGAACGACATCAAAAGTCGTCTTGGCTTCGGCCACCGGAACCGCTGCGCCGCCGCCCGCCGGGCCTGCCGCCGCGACTGGAGCCGCTGCGCTAACGCCCCATTTCTCTTCGAGCTTCTTCGAGAGCTCCGCGGCTTCAATGACCGTCAGGACGCTCAGTTGTTCAACAATTTGATCCAGATTTGCTGCCATGTTCTTATCTTTCCTTTCGGTATCGTCGCGCTCCAAAGCTTCGGAGCCATTACCCCCGAAAGCCTTCGGGGCGACGAGGAACCATTTGTTTCAACCACTACGCGGGAGCCGCGCCTGCCGTGACTCCCTGTTTATCGGCGTGTGCCTTCAGCACTCGCGCAATTTGACTCGCGGGCGCGCCGAGCACCACCGCGATGCGGGTCGCCGGTGTCTGCAAGAGGCCCACCAACTGCGCCCGCAACACGTCCAACGAAGGCAGATCGGCGACAGCCGAAATCTCGTCCACGCTTAACGCCTTCTTGCCAAGTGACCCAACTTTAAACTTCGGTTTCTCAAATTCCTTGCCAAACTGTTTCAATACCTTTGCCACTGCACCGATATCGGCCTTCTCATTCCCGACAACGACCGCGGTCATGCCGCCAAGGTTCCCATTAAATTCCGGTAATTCGGCGGCCTTCATCGCATGCCGCAGCATGGTGTTCTTCGCCACGTGATACTCCGCCTTCGCGCCGCGCAGCCGCTTCCGCAACTCAGCGAACTGCGCTACCGTCATGCCCTTGTACTCGGTCAAGATGACGAACGGCGAGGAACCGACCTGTTTCTTCAAATCCTCAACAATCAGTTGTTTCTCTGGTCTCATGAAAGTCTTTAACCTCAGCTTAAGCTCGCCGAAAACTCGTGATGATCAATGCTAATTCCCGGGCTCATCGTGCTCGAGAGCGTGCAAGTTTCGATGAAGTGCCCCTTCGCGGTAGGCGGTTTTGCGTGCACGACGGCATTGATAACCGCCTTCGCATTCTCTTCAATCGCCTTGTCTTCGAAGGAAAGCTTGCCAAACGAGACGTGCAAGTTGGCGGCCTTGTCCATCTTGAACTCCACGCGGCCGGCTTTCACTTCCTTGACGGCTTTCGCCGTGTCTTCCGTAACGGTCCCGGTTTTCGGGTTCGGCATCAGCCCTCTGGGGCCAAGGGCCTTGCCAAGCTTGCGAACTTCCTGCATCGCTTCCGGGGTCGCCACCGCCACATCAAAATCGGTCCAACCTTCCTGGCACTTCTTGACGAGATCTTCCATGCCCACGAAGTCCGCTCCAGCGTCCTTGGCCGCCTGCGCCGCCGCACCCTTCGCGAAAACAACGACGCGGACCTTCTTGCCGCTGCCATGCGGGAGCGCCACGGTTCCGCGAACCATCTGGTCACTCTGCTTGGGATCGACACCCAACTTGAACGCCAGTTCAATCGTCTCGTCAAATTTCGGCTTGGGCAATTTTTTGAGAAGCTCGACCGCTTCGCCAATCTTATAATGGCGCTTCGAATCGACCTGCTTGACTGCCTCGTTATAGCGTTTGCCGTGTGTTGCCATAGAAACCTCGAAATGCCTTAGTCCACTACGTCGATGCCCATGCTGCGCGCAGTCCCCGCGATCACGCGACAGGCGGCGTCCTCGCTACGCGAGTTTAGATCCGCCATCTTGGCCTTCGCGATCTCCAGAACCTGCTTGCGGGTCACCTTGCCGACTTTATTGCGGTTCGGCTCGGCGCTGGCCGTCGCAATGCCCGCGGCTTTTTTCAACAGCGCACTGGCGGGTGGCGACTTGGTAATGAATGTGAAAGTCTTGTCCTTATAGACGGTAATGATGACGGGAACGATCGTTCCCGCGATCTTCTGGGTCGCCGCATTGAACTGTTTGCAGAACTCCATGATATTCACGCCCTGCTGACCGAGCGCCGGGCCTACGGGCGGCGCCGGGTTTGCCTGCCCCGCCGGAATCTGCAACTTGATCATGCCTGTGATTGGTTTGCCTGCCATATTCCCTCGCTACGAGCGTTCCACCTGCCAGTACTCCAACTCAACCGGTGTCGAACGCCCGAAAATTGAAACTGAAATCTTCAACTTACCGCGGTCGGGATCGATCTCGTCGATCACGCCCGTGAAGTTTTGAAACGGTCCATCGTTCACCTTGACCGTTTCACCCTTCTCGAAGGCAACCTTGGGGGCCACCTTTTCCTGACGCTCCTCAATCTGCGCCAAAATGCTATCAACTTCATCCGGTTTCAACGGCACCGGACGCTCCCCGCCGATGAATCCAATGATCCCCGGTGTTTCGCGAACGAAATACCACGGACGGTCGAGCAACTGGTTCTTTTCATCCAGTAATTTCATATGTACCAGGATGTAACCTGGGTAAAACTTCCGTGTACTGGTCGTCTTCTTGCCCTTCTTGACTTCGGCCACTTTCTCCGTGGGGATCAGCACCTCTTTAATCAAGTCGGCCATTTCCTCGATTTTGATGCGTTTTTCGATACTGTCCTTCACCTTCTGCTCTTGGCCAGAGAGAGTGTGGAGCACGAACCACTGAAATTCTGATTTTATCGTGGATTCCATCTCGTTTCTTTCGTTAGGCCTTGGTCAGGAAGGCGATAACCCTTAGGAACACCAAATCCGCCAGCGCGACAAATACACCCAAAATCAACACCGTGACGATCACGACCAGCGTCGAATCGATTAGCTCTTTCCGCGTCGGCCATGACGACTTCTTCAATTCGGCCGTGACCTCGACCAGGAAGTCCCGCACTCTGAGAAATGGGTTTGTCATGTGTTACTATTCTCTGCCGCCTCCACGCCACCGTGACCCGACCAACCCGCCTCCAAAGACGCGAGCCTGATTTCATCGAAGCTGGCACGCCAGGAGGGACTTGAACCCCCAACCTACGGTTTTGGAGACCGTCGCTCTGCCAATTGAGCTACTGGCGTATCCGTACTGCGGTCTCGTCCGCCTCGAACCTCCATCCACGCCTATTTGGTTTCGCGATGGGCGATGTGCTTGCCGCACCGGGGACAAAACTTGCGCAACTCCAGTCGTTCGGAACCCTGGGCCTTTTTGTTCCGCGTCGACGTGTAGTTGCGGCTCTTGCACTCGGTGCAGGCCATCGTGATCAACTCTCTCGGCATTTTGCGTCAGCTCCTGAATCCTCGTTCTTATTCCACAATCTCGGTCACGCGTCCGGCCCCGACCGTGCGGCCGCCCTCACGAATGGCGAAGCGCATCGTCTTCTCCATCGCAATCGGCGTGATCAATTCGATTTCCATCTGGACATTGTCGCCCGGCATGACCATTTCGACACCCGCCGGCAATTTCGCCACACCCGTGACGTCCGTGGTGCGGAAGTAGAACTGCGGACGATAGCCATTGAAGAACGGTGTGTGACGACCGCCCTCTTCCTTGCTGAGAACGTACACTTCCGCCTTAAACTTCTTGTGCGGCTTGATCGAACCGGGCTTGGCCAGCACTTGACCGCGCTCGATGCCTTCCTTTTCAATGCCGCGCAGCAGCAGGCCGACATTGTCGCCCGCTTCCGCCTGGTCCAGAATCTTGCGGAACATTTCCACGCCGGTCACAACCGTCTTCGCCGTGTCACGCAACCCGACGATCTCAACCTCTTCTCCGACCTTGACCGTGCCGCGCTCGACACGACCGGTAGCCACCGTGCCGCGGCCCGTGATCGAAAACACGTCTTCAACGGGCATCAGGAATGGCTTATCGATTTCGCGGGTCGGTTGCGGGATGAAATCATCAACCGCCTTGACCAGCTCCAAAAGCTGTTTCTCGGCCTCGGCATCGCCATTCAACGCTTTCGAAGCGCTGACGCGAACCACCGGCACTTTGTCCCCCGGGAATTGATACGCGGAGAGAAGTTCACGCACTTCGAGTTCGACGAGATCCAGCAGTTCCGCATCATCGACAAGATCCACCTTGTTCAACGCCACGACTATCGCGGGCACGCCGACCTGGCGGGCCAGTAGAATGTGTTCACGCGTTTGCGGCATCGGACCGTCTGCAGCGCTAACGACGAGGATCGCGCCGTCCATCTGCGCGGCACCGGTAATCATGTTCTTGACGTAATCCGCGTGGCCCGGACAGTCGACGTGCGCGTAGTGGCGCTTCTCGCTCTCGTATTCGACGTGTGCAGCGGCGATTGTAACGGTCTTTGTTTCATCCCGCACCGTACCGCCCTTGGCGATGTCTGCGTAGCTCTTGATTTCAGCCTTGCCTGTCTTGCTCAACACCGCGAGCAATGCTGCCGTCAACGTGGTCTTACCATGGTCGATGTGACCGATCGTTCCGACGTTGGCATGCGGCTTTGTGCGTTCAAATTTTCCTTTGGCCATGGTCTCCTCCTGTCTGCTTACCTAATTTATGATCTACTCTGAACTCGTCCTGCTCAATTCCCAACTGGCACCGGTACCATATAATACTGGAGCCCACGATCGGGTTTGAACCGATGACCTCGTCCTTACCAAGGACGTGCTCTACCAACTGAGCTACGTGGGCCGCATTTTTTCAAGATTGTCTCGCACATCCATTTTTCAAGAGGCACCCTGAAATCCCCCGGCGAAAACACTCTAGACACAAAAAGACGTAAAAACCCGTCCCCTTCTGTTTCCTTAATCTTCCCTTCTTCAAGGAAACAGTCGGCGGGTTCTACGACGCCGTGTTAACTTGCCTTACTATTTTTCGTTATCGCCCCAACTAGCGGGTGATACGCACTATAGCCGAATCCGAATATGTGTCAACACCTCTCTTTGAGAATTCTGACCCTGTCTGGCATGATCAAATTCGGGTGCCCGCGGGTATGACGGCGTTCTTGGGAATAATGACGATTCCGTCGCGAATGCAATAGTTCGGGCCGTCGAAATCCGGGCTCTTGCTTTTGTCCGTAATTACCACGCCTTCACCGATATGGACGTTCTTGTCGATGATGGCTCGCTCGATTCTTGACCCGCGCCCAATGCTCATATGCGGAATGCCCATCGCATCTTCCTCGAGCATTTCATGCTGGGTCTCATAAAAGTCACACCCCATGATGATTGTATCGCGCAATTCGCAGTCGGCCCCAATGAACGAGCGAACACCGATGACCGTGTTCTCAATTCGGGAACGCAGGATGACGCACCCATCCGCGATCAGCGCCGTGCGAATGTCGCTCTCCACCACTTTCGACGCCGGCAGAAATCGCGCATGCGTGTAGACGGGCGCGTCGCGATCGAAGAAATTGAACGACGGTTTCAAGGAGCACACGGCAAGGTTCGCGTCAAAGAACGAACGAATGGTTCCCACGTCCTGCCAATACCCCTGGAAGATGTAGGCCGAGACGCGATAACGGCCGATGGCGTCGGGAATAATGTGTTTGCCAAAGTCCGTCGTATCATTGTCCAATACCTTGCGAAGAATGTCCCGGTTGAAGACGTAAATGCCCATCGACGCGAGATAGTGGTCATCACTACTCGTGATGCGGACGTGTGAAAGGAGTGGATCCTGGATTTTCAGGTCATCCAGCAATGTTTCGTCCTTCGGTTTTTCCACGAAACGCACGATCCGCCTTTCCTCATTCACCTGCAGAATGCCCAGCCCGGTCGCTTCACATCGTGTTACGGGCTTCGCGGCAATCGTGATGTCTGCATAGCTCTCCAGATGCTGCTGGAGGACCTTCCGAAAATCCATGCGGTACAACTGGTCGCCGGACAGGATCACGATGTACTCATAATCGTGCTCCAGGAAGTACCGCAGATTCTGACGCACAGCGTCGGCCGTCCCCTGGTACCAGCTCGATCCGCCGGTCGTCTGCTGTGCGGCGAGGATCTCCACAAATCCGCGTGAGAACCGGTCGAACGCGTAGCTTTGATGAATATGCCGGTGCAGCGATGCGGAGTTGAACTGCGTGAGAATGTAAATGTGACGGATGTTCGAGTTGATGCAATTGCTGATCGGAATATCCACCAGCCGATACTTGCCTGCGATCGGTACGGCGGGTTTCGAACGTTCCTTGGTCAACGGAAAAAGTCGACGACCCTCTCCCCCACCCATAATAACACCGAGAACATTGGTGGGGCTAACTGGTCTGAGTCCGAGAGGGGCCATGGCGCGATACTAGTCAAAGCGCCATCATCGCGTCAATTGACAATCTGCTGAACTTGGATACAGTAACCAGCGTCGGCGGTAAAAAAACAAACGCGATTCGAAGTCCACGCAATTGTGATTCGCCATCGCCGCCGATGCCCGGATGTTTCGGGCGGTTGAATCATCGTCGCGCGACTTCAGACAAGGACCGTCCCATGTGTGGCATTATCGGCTACATTGGCAAGAAACCCGCCCAGAATGTCATCCTCGAAGGGCTGCGCCGTCTCGAATACCGCGGTTACGACTCGGCGGGCCTGTGCATCATCAATAGCAAGGGAGCTTTCGAGCTTCGTAAGAAGAGCGGCCGCATTAACGATCTCGCTGCCGTCCTCGCCAAACAACCCGCCAAGGGTGACACGGGCATTGGCCACACCCGCTGGGCGACGCATGGACCACCAACCGACGCCAATGCCCACCCGCACCTCGATCAATCCGGCAAGATTGCGCTCGTTCACAACGGTGTGATCGAGAACCACCAGCTCCTTAAGGAACGGCTTCTCGCCAGAGGCCACCAGTTCACCTCGCAGACCGATACCGAGGTGCTCGCCCACCTGGTCGGCGAGCATTATGAGAAAGTCCACGCGGACAACCCCGGCACCGACGGTGCTGCGTTCACCGAAGCCGTTCGCCTCGCCCTCAAGGATGTCGTGGGCACGTATGGCATCGCCGTCGTCCATGCAGACCACCCCGGCCAAATCGTCGGAGCGCGCCGTGGAAGTCCGCTCCTCCTCGGCGTCGGACGGGACGAGAATTTCCTCGCCAGCGACGTTAGCGCCATCATCGCCCACACACGCCGCGTGGTGTACCTGAACGACTTCGAAATCGTCGCGCTTTCACGCGATGACTTTCAGGTCTCCACAATCGAGGCCACGACTGTCAGCCCGCAAATTCGCGAAGTGGAATTCGCCGCAGAAGAGGTCGAACGCGGAAAGTTCCCACACTTCATGCTCAAGGAAATCTACGAGCAGCCGCAGGCCGTGCAAAACGCCATCCGCGGTCGCATTAGCCACGACGAAGCAACCGCCCGCCTTGGTGGATTGAACCTCGCTCCGGGAGAATTACGCGCGGTTGACCGCGTCATCTACATCGCCTGCGGCTCCGCGCTGCACGCCGGCATGGTCGGTGAATACTTGATGGAAGACCTTGCGCGCGTTCCAACCGAGTGCGATTACGCGAGTGAATTCCGCTACCGCAACGCGCCAGTCGAGAAGCACACGCTGGTGTTCGCCATCAGCCAATCGGGCGAGACGATCGATACGCTGGCCGCCGTGCGGGAATCGCGGCGCAAGGGCCACAAAACGCTCGGGATTGTCAACGTCGTCGGCTCGACCATCGCCCGTGAAGTTGACGGCGGCACCTACATGCACGCAGGGCCGGAAATCGGCGTGGCGGCGACCAAGACATTCACATCGCAGATCACGACCATGACGCTGCTGGCGGTGCTGATGGGCCGCATGCGTCATCTCGCGTCCACTCGCGGCACGGAAATCCTCCGCGGGCTGGAGGAAATCCCGTCGAAAATGGAACGCGTGCTCAAGCAGAGCGACGCGATCGCGACCATCGCCAAAAAGTACTGCGACGCCAACAGCTTTTTGTTCCTGGCGCGGCAGATCAACTTTCCCATCGCACTGGAGGGCGCGTTGAAGCTCAAGGAGATTTCCTACATCCACGCCGAGGGCTATCCCGCGGCGGAGATGAAACATGGCCCCATCGCCCTCGTCGATCCCCGCACGCCGTCGGTCTTCCTCTGTCCGAAGAACTCGGTCTACGAGAAAGTCATGGCCAACATCGAGGAAGTGAAAGCGCGCAAGGGCCCGGTGATCGTCGTGGCGACCGAAGGCGATGAGAATATCCACAAGCGAGCCAACGATGTGATTTACATTCCCGATACGCTGGAATGTCTGGAGCCCCTGCTCACTGTCCTGCCATTGCAACTGCTCGCCTACCACATCGCCGTCCTCCGTGGGTGCGACGTGGACAAACCGCGGAACCTGGCCAAGAGCGTAACGGTCGAATAGCCGTCGTCGCTAGAAAACGGGCAAATCTGGCTAGATGACCGGCGGCACGGGCGTGTGAACAGCCCAAGTGGCGATGGGACTGGGCTTGCCGCAGTTCAGGCAGTTGGTCGCGGCGAACTGCAACCCACAATGCGGACAGGTGGCCTGCGAGACAAACGTGTCGAAAGGTTTCCGGCAACGACCGCACAGCCAGAACTCACCAGCTGGTGGCGCGGCCCTGCAGATAGGACAGGCGAAATCGTGATGATGAGGCGCGTTCTCCAATTCCCTCATGGCCCGAGCCATCTTCCAGCCGCGGATGCAGTTCATTAAAATGAAGGTCGCCATTAGCCCTATCCACAAAGAGTGCGCTTGCATGGCTTTGAGGATTACGCCTGCTACTCCGACAAATCCAACGAAGCACGCAACCGTCAAGCTGCGGGCGCGACCAAGGCCAAACCACAAAAGCGACCGCAAGATCTGGCCTCCATCGAGTGGGTAAATTGGTAGCAGGTTGAAGCCGAGGATGAGGAGATTAATCGCCCAGACGTGGAATACCAGCGTATATAAATTCGGCATCGCTTCCGGCCAAGCGGCCGCGCGGCTGATCAACCAGGTTGGAGTCAGCACGAAGAGTAGTACCACGTTCACAAGCGGCCCCGCCGCAATACTCCACAACATTGCCCCCGGCCGGGGTGGCGGATCCACATAGGCCACGCCGCCGAGCGGCCACAGCACGATCTGGTTGGCCTGCCCACCCACCTGACGACAGGCCAGCGCGTGACCAAACTCGTGCATCGTCACGATCACAAACAAAGCCAGGTACTCCAACGCGTTCCAACCCAATGAAGAGTAATCTCCCTTCTGCGCCTGAATTTCATACGCGGCCACCAGAAACCACGACCAATGCAGGTACACATCAATCCCGGCGATGCGAAAAAGACGGACGGAGCCTTGTTTGGTGGGTAACATTTGCCTCACATATCACACGCCTCAAAGCAAACACAAGTGATTTGGTGTGGTCATCGCTCCTGACGGGTGCGGTTTCCGGCATTCCGATTGAATGGACACGCAAACTCCGGTAGCATCCGGGCATGAGCGATCGTCGCCCCCTTTCGAAAGTCCAATGGGTTCTGGTCATTGTGGCGGTTCTCGCGATCCTCTTCAGTCTCGGGAAATGTTCTACTTCCACTACGTCTCCGTCGCATTCCGTTTTTAGCTCGCCAGCCGTGAAGAGCACGTCCCCGTGGCGACAAATCAGCGCCGAGCAGCACGAAAAGATGAAGGTTCTTCTCGCTCCTTACGCTGGCTCCAGAATCGCGATGGTCACCGTTGTTGGCGATGAAGAAAGCCAGGCTTTCGGCTCACAGTTGGACGCCATCTTCCGGGAAGCGGGATGGCAGACCGAGGTTCAGGCCGCCCCGTCTGCCGGGCCCATGCCGAGTGTTTTTCTCAGGGTGCCGAGGTCACACATACCGGAATCCAAGGTGACCGAGTTCTCCCATTCCGCGACTGATGTGACGCTTACGGTCGCCGATCTTCCACCGTCGGATCTCGCCGTCCTTAAAGCCTTCCGTGTTCTCGGCATGGATTGTCCTTTGGAGACCATGGATATTCCGAAGGAGTACGTAGAAGTCAGGATTGGCACCCGACCCTAGACGGTCCGCTGTCTGAGCCACCGTAAGTCGGCCCTGAAGAGAATTCTGTCGCGTCCTGAAATGGTACCGACGGAGGGAATCGAACCCACACGCCCTTGCGGGCACTGGATTTTGAGTCCAGCGCGTCTGCCAGTTCCGCCACGTCGGCAATTTAGAACATGGACAGATTAGCGGCTTGTGCGGTGTCCGTCAACAATTCACGGAAAACCGGCACCACTAGGAGGACGGGCCGAGGTCGAGGTGTTGCGGAGGATTCGGCGGAAGTTTCCAGACGATCTCGCCGTGGTCGGTTGCGGTGTGCATCTGGTTGGCCAAGGTGATCCCCGCGTTGTAGGTCTTCTCGAATTCGGCGAAATTCTTCGCGGCGATGTGTTGGTCGAGCGGGTCGAGAATCTTCTTCGTGTAGTTCTCGACCATGCCCTTGTACTTTGGGCGGGTCAGGTTGCCCTTCTTGAACAGGCTGCGGACGCCGCGCAACTGATAGGCCGCCAACTCCCAATTGCCGCCCTTCGCCGCATAGTACGCAATCCAGTAACGGTCGCTCACGTCGCGCATGAGCGTGCCGAGTCCCGGCTGCAGTTCCGCGATCTGGTCCAGAGTCAACTCGCCGTGCTTGGTCCGTCCAACAATTGGTTTCTCGTCCGCCATACTCAACTGTGTAGTCCGCGCTCCCCGACAAATCAATGCAAAACAAAACCCCGACACCTGCGTGTCGGGGTTCGTCACTTTTAAACGGCTGGGTCTAGGTCGCTTTGTCGGTCTTCGAACCCGTGGATTTCATGTAGGGGCACTCGCCGCTGGCCTTGGCCTTGCAGCTGTGGGCTCCCCACTGGGCCAACTGGTCGGGCGAGAGGATTTTCTCCAGGCCGCCGTTGAACATCGCGTGGAATTCCGATGTCGAGGTCGCCTTGAGACACTCCTGTTTCAAAACGTCGATTCTCGCCTTCTGGCCGTCCGTCAGGTTCAGCTTGCTGAACATGTCGCCACAGGCCGAGCCCTTCGCGCTGCTCTTCGACATGCCTCCGCAACAACCTTCTCCCGCAAACACCGATGCCGCGCTGAGCGCGACGACTGCTGCTACCGTGAATGCTAAAAACTTTCGCATGTGTTCTCCTCTTGTTGGTTGCCAGATTGGACGCAATACTACCATCGTTTGTTCAATCCGTGGACTCATTTCTTCGCCATCAGTGCGTTCAGGACGCGCTCAGGTGTGAATGGCGCTTTCAGCATCCGTACGCCGCACGCATCGTAAATCGCATTCGCCACTGCGGGTAGCGGGCCGTTGATTCCGATTTCGGCGATGCTTTTCGCGCCGAAGGGGCCGGTGGGTTCGTAGGTCTCGACGAGTATCGTGCGGATCTTGGGCGCATCCACCGTTGTGAACAGTCGGTAATCGAAGAAGCTCGGGTTGAGCATGCGGCCGCGCTCATCAAACACCATCTCCTCGCACAGCGCGTAGCTCAGGCCGTTCAAGGCCGCGCCTTCCATCTGGCCTTCTGCGAGTTTCGGGTTGATCGCCACGCCGCAGTCCACGGCGCAGACGTAATCGAGCACGCGCACTTTGCCCGTCTCCGTGTCCACTTCGACTTCCGCAAAATGCGCGGCGAACGGCGGCGGCGAGACGTAGGAGATATGCGACGCTTCGCCTTCGATCTGGAACTGGTTCTGGCCGTACAGCGAGCGGTTGATGATGTTGGTGTAGGGCACTTCCTTGCCCGACTTGCTGATGACCTTCGCCTTTTCGCACCGCAAGTTCGCGACGTCCTCCTTCAACATCTCGGCGGCAACCTTGAGGATCTTGTCGCGGCAGGCTTCCGCCGCTTTCTTGACCGCCCCACCGGACACGTACGTGGTGCTCGACGCATACGCACCCTTGTCGAACGGCGTCATGTCGGTATCGGACGAGTAGGTTTGAATCTTATCGACGGTGACACCCAGAACTTGCCCCGCGATCTGTGCGAGCACGGTATCGCTGCCGGTGCCGAGGTCGGTTGCGCCCATCAACAGGTTGAACGAACCATCCTCGTTCATCTTGATGCGCGCCGACGCCATGTCGATGCCCGCGATGCCGGAGCCTTGCATCAAACAGGCCAGGCCGATGCCGCGTTTGACGCGTGCGTTCGGGTCGCGCTTGGCGTACATGCGATGCTTCTCTTTCCAGCCAATGGCCGCCGCGGCACGGTCAATGCATTCATCCAGGCCGCAGCTTTCGATGGGGTTTTCGTGTCCTTCCTTCCCCTCGCCCAACGCACTGAAAACAGGATTGGTCTCGCCCTTCTGGATGTGGTTCTTCTTGCGCAGTTCAATCGGGTCGATGTTCAACTTCTCGGCGATGATGTCCATCATCTGCTCGATGGCGAACGCCCCTTGTGTCGCGCCGTACCCGCGGTACGCGCCGGTGACCGGCGTGTTCGTGTACACCGAGTCGCCCCAGAACCGCACATTCTTGCAACGATAAAACGGCAACGTCTTGCTGCCAACGTTCGTGAGCAGCGTCAGCGAATGCGTTCCATATCCGCCCGTCCAACTCGTCACGCGCTGGTCCATTGCGGTGAACGTGCCGTCCTTCTTCACGCCGATGGTCATTTTGACGATCGACGGATCGCGGGTGCGGCTGGCAATGAATTCCTCGCGACGTGTCATTTCGATCTTCACGGGCCGACGCGTGCGCACCGTGATCAGCGCGCACAAATCTTCGAGGATGATCTCCTGCTTCGCGCCGAACCCGCCGCCGATGCGCGGCTTGATGACGCGGATTTGGTTGACGGGAATCTGCAGGCATTGCGCCACGATGCGGCGGCAATGCCACGGCACTTGCGTCGCCGTGCGTAACACGATGCGATGGTTCTCGTCGAGATAGCCGATGCAGATGTGCGGTTCGAGCGGACAATGTTGCGCGTATTGCGTCTCGAACTCCTCCTCGACGACGAAGTCCGCTTCCTTCAATCCCTGATCGACCTTACCGATCTCGACGTCGTAATGCGCCGCGATGTTGTGCTTGCGGTCGTGAATTCCGTCGGCATCCGGTTCATCATGAATGACCGGCGCGCCTTCCTTCACCGCCTCGCGCACATCGAACACCGCCGGTAACACTTCATACTTTACGTTGATGAGCTTCAGGGCCTGCTCGGCGATCTCGGCGGTGTCAGCGGCAACGCAGGCCACGCGGTCACCGACAAATCGTACCTTCGTATCGAACATGAACGCATCATACGGTGACGGCTCCGGATACCCCTGCCCCGCCGTCGTATGCGGCACGCGCGGTACGTTCTTGTACGTCAATATGATCACCACGCCCGGCAATTTCTCCGCCTCCTCCGTGTCGATCTCGAGAATGCGCGCGTGCGCATGCGGACTCCCCAGGATCTTCGCATGCAGCATGTTCTTCAGGAAAATGTCGTCGGTAAACTTCGCAGACCCCGTGACGAGCCCGATCCCGTCCACGCGCCACGGACTCGTCCCGACGGATTCTTTTTCAAAGGGAAGTACCGATGCTTCCTTCATGACTTTGCTCCTGCGGCATTGCGCATTTCGGCGGCCGCGGTGAGGACGGCGGCGATTGGCTTGACGTAGCCGGTGCAGCGGCAGATGACGCCGGAAAGGGCTTCGCGGACGTCGGCATCGGTCGGGGTCGGGTTTTCGTCGAGCAATTCTTTCGCGGAGAGGATCAGACCGGGGGTGCAGAAACCGCATTGCGCTCCACCCTCATCAAGGAACGCCTTCTGCAGAGGATGGAGCGTCCCGTCTTTTGCGGACAGGCCCTCGATGGTCCCGATCGTCTTGTTCTCGCAATGCTTGGCGAGCACGACGCAGGAGTTGACCGTCCGCCCGTTCAGCAAGACGGCGCAAATACCGCAGTCGCCGTTCGAGCAGCCAACTTTCACACCCGAATAACCCTCGCGCCGCAAAATGTCGAGCAGCGTGTCCGTCGGCTGACACGGGAAATCTTTTGATTCGTTGTTAACGGTGACGTGTAAGCTCACAGTGACCTCCCTTTGGCAAATTGATACGCTTCCGCAAGAGCGCGACGCACCAGCACGCCGCAGATTTGCTTGCGATACTGCGCGCTGCCGCGAACGTCGGACACCGGCTGAATCAAATCGGCGGCCTTCGCGCTGACGGATTCCACCAGCGCGGCGTCGAGCGGCTTGTCGGTCAACTCTTGCTCCAGCGCAGTCAAGCGCACAGGGGCGGGTAAACCGCCGCCCACGGCGATGCGCGCTTCGCTGCATTTCTTTCCGGTCATCTTCAAGACCGCGACTACATTCAAAATCGCCACCGCGTCGCCGTCGGTCAGGGCTACGCGCTGCAGCGACGCGCCAACGTCGCCGCTCGGCAGTTTGGCGGAGAAATCCACCGCGATTTCCGAATTACTCAAGATTGCCCGGTTCTCTTTGCTGAAGAAGCTGGCCAACGGCACGACGCGTTTCTGTTTTCCCTGCACCGTCACTTGCGTGTCCAGCGCCAGCAGGGCCGTGAGCAAATCGAAAAAGGTCGCGTACCCGAACAGCACATCCTGCAGGGTCGTCATGTTGCGCTGGATTCTCGTGGAATAGGCCTGCGCCGCCTTTGGCAACAGACCATTGAGCGCCTCGGTCAACTCTTTCGAGGCCACGATTTGCTGGAAGGTCGCCGCGCCGCCGATGGCGAGCTTTTTGCCTTCGACCTTCACATAATTGAGGTCGACCGCCGAAATGTCCACCAAGCAGGTCGCTGCTCTCAACTTGCTGGAGATAAGGTGAAACGCGCCTGTCACTGGGACGGGGACCTGCCCGTCATTCTTCATCAGCTTCTTCAGAGCGTCACGAAGCGAGGTGGCGTGGTAATATTCTTGGACATTCGCAAACATTTGATTTCCTTACGCTAAAGGCCGCGACCCTGACACGTACCAGCCTACACGTGAGGCCTTTTCTTGACCAGAGATTTCTTGGGCAGTGCGTGGGCCAACATGCGTTACGGAGATGGCATGATCGTCACGAAGCCGCTATCGTTCGTTCCCAGAAAGAGGCCTCCGCCGAAATGATTCGTTTGCACCAATTGCCCGGTAAAGACAATGGGAGACTTGTTGATAGCGGTATCGACGAAGTTGCCGCTAAACAGCCCGGTCTGCGGTACCACAAATAACGCCAGCTTCTCACTGCCGGGCGACGAGACTGTGACATTCCCGAAAGCATCGACGACCACTGTCTTTACGATGTTGCTCACAAGGTTGCCCCCGCCCAACGTGACCACGTTGGTACCCGCGACCGACAGACCCGCGGAGTTGGTCGACGAATTCGGCTTGAGGTACAATCCGCCCGCCAGGGAGACCAACGTCGTGAATCCGCCCGAGTAGAAGCGGTCCCCTGGCACCGGCGGTTTCTGCCAGTCGAGTGCGGCGTCGATCACATTGGTGCCAGTAAAGGCAATCCGCCCAAGGGAGAACCCTTTCTTGGAATAGAGCAACTCATAGAACGGCCATGAACCAAGCAATGATATTGGAGCGGTGCCTGAAATCTTCGTCCCATCGCCAAGCACGCCCCGTAGGCTGCCCTTGCCGGTTTTTGATATCGTCAATGTCCCATAGCCATATCCCTGGGGGAAATTCGTATCGGTGGTATCAACTGGCGGCACGACGAAAGTAAACTTCCCCGCGAACGGGCAGCGGAAGTTTTTACCGAACCCACCCAGATCAGCCAGCAGCTGAGACGTGAACACACCATCCGACACGGTGCCGATGACTTGATTGGTCCCGCCAGCCTCACTCAACTGCATGATGAGTTGAAGCGAGTTCAGGTTTTTGCGCGCGATCGTATTCGTCGTATTCCCTGTCCCATCGAACTGGCCCTTGAAGGCGGAGAGCACGCCGCCGATCGTCAGCTTTGCCGTATAAGAACCCGTGGCAGTGAGGGAGAGCGTAATCGAACCTGAACTGTCAAACGTTGGCGCGTTGGTCTGGACCGCGAGGCCGTTGTACGTCCCGGCCGGGAAAATCCCAAACCGGAATACGGTGCCGTGGAGCTTTGCGCCCCCGAAGGCTGTCGTCCCGTAAAAGAAGGCGTCGTCGCCCTGGATCAGCCCGGCGTAGGGAAACGCGCCATCCGTACCACCGTTGAAGCTGTAGAGCGACGTGAACACGCTGTTGGACGTGACCTGGTACACGGTCCCGAATCGGTTCCCTCCACCCAGGGTCATCCCGTAAAAAAAGCTGTCGCGTCCCTGAACAAGCACGCCCCGTGAGTCTTTCCCTTCGCCGGCGGCAAAATTATGCAGCGTCGTCAGCGTGCCAGCCGTAGTGATCTTGAAGACGGTGCCATCGCCGCGCGGCCCGTCCGAGGTTGTTCCGTAGAAAAGGCCGTCGCTACCCTGGATAAGTTGCGCTTCTGGAAAATCCCCATTCGTGTTGTCGGCAAACTGAAACAAGGTGGTCAACGTTCCGGCCGGGGTAATCTGGAACACCGTGCCGTGGTCATTCGTCCCGCCGAAGAAAGTTGTGCCGTAGAAATTGCTGTCGCTACCTTGCGCCAGACCCGCCGCAGGCCTGCCGCCGTCGGTACCGTCAAAGCTGAAAAGCGTCGTGAATGTGCCCACGGAACTGACAGTGAACACACTGCCGGTGCCGTTCACGCCACCCCCGGTGGTGGTCCCGTAGAAAAGTCCGTCGTTCCCCTCTACCAGTTTGATATCGGGGACACCGCCGTCGATGCCGCCGGTAAAAGTGTAGAGCGTGGTAAACACGCCATTTGAGTCGACCTGATAAATCGTGCCAAAGCCGTTCGTCCCGCAGCCGGAGGCCGTCCCATAGAAGAATCCGTTACTGCCCTGGATCACTCCCGCGCGCGGGCTACAACCGTCGGAGCCGCCCGTAAAGCTGTAGATCGTGGTCAACGCGCCCGCCGTCGTGATTTTGAAGACGGTCCCGGTGTTGTGAGCCCCGCCTTCCCCGGTTGTCCCATAAAGCAGTCCGTCGTTGCCCTTCACCAGCTCGGACTGCGGTAAGCCGCCGTCAGGTCCGGAGAACTTAAAGATGGTTTCAGGCGTGATCTGGGTCGCCAAGGCACCCGCTCCCGCCATGCCCAGCACGATAATTGCAGCCAAAATCCGGAAGCTTTTTAGCACGACACGTTTTCCTCTCAATTCTCTCTGGCGCGAGTGGTTGTCCCCGATCAGCAGGTCATCATCGCATAAAATGGCGCCACGACCCACAGGTTCATAGCGGAACGACATCCCAACGTCAATACAGGGAATCTGACATCGTCACTACTCGGACCAAGATGCACCCTGCCACGGCAGCGACCTTGGTCTCACGCTGCCGGTTTTCAGCGGATGCCTGATTGCTTGCAACCACGCTCACGGATTGCGTAGTATGCTGCAGGTTTCTTGCACCAAAGGAAATCGCGATGGCGATCCTCGGAACCACGGATTCTCATTCTGCAGACACTTGCGCTGTGGGCCTGTAGCTCAGTTGGTTAGAGCAGGGGACTCATAATCCCTTGGTCGTAGGTTCGAGTCCTACCGGGCCCACCAATTCTCCCGGCCTCATGTCCCCTGCCCTTTGTCCTGCGACGTTCAGGGATACGTGATATGGACACGGTAGAATATTTGTGTCCCGACGGCATTCAGATCGGTGACAGTCACTTGATTGCCGTTGGTCTGCGGTCCACCGAAACTGCCGAGCGCCAAGTAACTGCCCTTGGCCGCGTCAGTGTTCGATTCAACGATGTACGTGCGACCGTTGGCGCGGGGGCCGAAGATGAGCGTTTTCTGGTTGGGCTGGCCGGGCACATTCTGGATCTGCAGCATAAACACGGAGGCTGGATTGGTCGGATCAAGGCCGGCAGCGTACTTGAACAGATTGTTCTGACCGGTGCCATCAGCATCCTGATAAGCCATGGAAAGGTTGGACACCAGACCGGTTGAACTCCCGAAGTACTGCTGCGTCCACGAATCTGGAACTCCATCGCCATCTGTATCGAGAGGAACGATCGTCAACATAATGTTGGCGGTGTGCGTGATATTACTACTGGTAGCCGTGATGGTCAGTGGGTAGCTGCCCAGCATAGCGTCGCCGGAAACCGATAGGCATAAAGTCGAAGTCCCCGACCCGGCGACCGACGGTGGATCAAAAACTGCGTTGACACCTGTGGGCAGGTTACCCAGAGAAAGAACCACGCCCCCACCAAATCCGGTGATCGCCCCCACTGTTATCGCGTACGTCGCATTGCTGCCAACGGTTACGGACTGGGTATTGGGAGTAACCACGAAAGAGAAGTCGACGGCTTCGATATGGCCGGCAAGTCGGCGAACGAAGAGCGCATCGCTGTCAGCCGTCGCGGTCAGATCGTACAAGCCGTTGTTATTCGCGACTGCGGGAAATGTGTCGGTGACCGTGCTTCCCGCTGGAACGTTGTAAGTCCATGGGCCGCCGGTTGGATAGTCGTTGGTAACTGTGAAAACGACTGTCGATGTCGTTAGGTTCTGCATGAAAAGGGCAATGGTGCCGGCAACTGGGTCGATGGCGGAAGTCAACTCGACCTGGTTGCAGTTTGCATTCACGTTGCCGGCGAATCGCCGCTGGAAGCCATTCGGCCCGTAGCACGTGAGGTCGTACAGGCCGCCACCAAAACTAATGATATCAAAGCCATCACTCACGGAATTGTTGGCGTCGACATCGTACTGCCACGGGCCATCGGTCCGGTATGCATTGGGGTAGATCGCGAGATGGATGGACGCGGCCCCAGCGTTTGTCATGGTGATCCCGAATTGACCCGCGCCGCAATCGATAAGGGAGACGGCGTTCGGTTGATACGGCAGCGGGCGGTCGGGCCGCGCACCGGACTCCTGCGTAGGGACGGTTTGCTGTGCGGGCGCGGAAGGCGAATTGCCATCAGAGCAATTAATCGCTGGGACAGTCGACAGATACGGATAATCAGCGTTGGGGGATGTGAAGTTGAAAGCGGATGTCAAATCCCCGCAGACCTGCCGACGCCAGGCGCTGATGTTCGGCTCTTGCACACCCGTCCAAGTCTCAAGAAAGCGAATGACCGATGAATGGTCAAACACCTGCGAGCAGCGATAGCCGCCACGCGTCCAAGGCGATACCAAAATTGTGGGCACGCGTACCCCGAGACCGATTGGCTCGCCAATGATGAATTCGTCGGGCGTTCCTGGAGGTGGCACTGGCGACGGGTCATGGTCGAAAAAGCCACCCGCCTCGTCATAAGTAAGGATAAAGACTGTCGAGTTATACACCGTTGGGTTTGAGGCAAGCGCATCGAGGAGTTGTTTCGTCAACCGCTCGCCGTTGGCAGGGGAGTAAGGTGGATGCTCCGATAAGGACCAGGGCGGGATGATCCAAGAGACGCGTGGCAGTGTATCATTGGCGACATCCGCTTGGAACGCCGAGACGAGGTTGTTTACCAAGGCGACGCCCTTGTCGTGGAGAGGATTTCCCGGCAGAGCAAAACGGTACTGGGCGAACCAATCGAGGGCGTTGAGCGGGAAGAAATCGCTGAACTGCTGGTAGACTTTCCAACTAACCCCTGCTGCCTGGAGCCGTTCGGGATAGGTTGTCCAAGTGAAACCGAATGGTGGGAGACTATTATCCAATCGCGGTCCACCGCCGGTGCCGTTGGGATCCATCATGCCGGTCATCAAGTACAGGCGATTGGGAAACGTTGGCCCCATTACCGAGCAATGGTAAGCGTCACAGAGAGTATAGGCTTCCGCCAGGCTGTAGTAGTAGGGCAAGTCATCACGTGTGAAATACGTCATGGCGCTTGGGCCGTTGATTTGCCAGCGGTCCCAATGACCGGAATTCCATACTTCATGCCCGGCGCCCCAGTCGTGCTCGACATCGTCCAGGCATTGTGGTGTGTAATGAAATGGCAAGACATAGCTGGAACCTTGCGGCTGGAAAAACACCGTATTCCCATTCGTTAATTGCAAGGCATTACGGTCGCTGAACCCGCACACGCCCTTAAGCGTGCCGAAGTAGTGGTCAAACGAGCGATTCTCCTGCATGAAAATCACGACATGCCGTACGTCCTGGATCGTACTCGTGATGGTGGTGTCGGAAAGGATTACCAGCGCAGCTGGGGCACTCGTGCTACTGCCCGATCCATTGCTGGCGATCACAGTATAATTGCCGGCGGCAGTCAGTGCCAGATCGGTGAGGAACAGCTGACTATTGGTTGCGCCCGCAAGAAGATTGCCATCTTGAAACCACTGGTAGGTCAGTGGTGGATCCCCCGCAACAACACACGAAAGAAGAAAGCCGTCCCCCGGATACCGTGTGCCGCCCTGGGGTTGTTGAATGAAAGATTGGGCGGGCAGCTCCCGCAGCGGAGCCGTCAGGGCGACAATTCCCGCTGCGAGTCGAAACATCTTGATGAATCGACACCAGGAAAACGAATGTGCTACAACGCTTCTCATCAGCACGAGTCTCCTTACTTATAGCAAATAAGTTGGCCCGGGAGAAGCCAAATCAGCGCGCTTGGGAGGGAGGCCTCTGTTGTGGGGCCACCACTTATCTCAGCATCATGACTGCGTAACTTGGGGCCGGCGGAGCCGGATGCGTATCCAGCCAGGTGACCGCCTCTGGAATTGTCGAGATTTCCTTCCGCAGGATGGCCAGAACCAGATCCTGGGAGATCACTGTATTGAGAGGCGCGCCGTAGATCATCGGTTGATTCTTCCCCGGTGCCTTCAGGATAAACGGCACGTGATAATCAAGTTGGCCGTCATAACCCCGGGCATCGCGCCACCAGTGGTCGGAACTGACGAGGACCCAGGAGCGGTCCCACTGGCCGGCGTGTTCCATGTCACGGCGGAGGATCCCCATCGTTTTGTCGGTCAACTGCAGGTTCTGAAAATAGCCACGGATGCGGGAGAAGCTCATAATTGTGAACGCTCCATTGGCTGGATCATAAATACCAGGATAGTGCGGCCCCGGTAAATGGAGAAACACCAGTCCGTAGCGGCCGTCTTTCACGAGGTCACGCGAGTTTTCCAGCGAGTTTTGGTAGAGATCGATCTGCATCCAGCGCTGTTGCAGGGGTGACATCAATGACCAAATCTGGGTGATCATGCTGCTCAGAACTGTTTCGCTCCGGTCGGGCTGGTAAGGCGGATAGGGATACCACACGGAGTAGTTCAGACAGTTCGTAAAGAGACGGGTGTAGGGATGGTACCACCCGACCAATGCGGTGTTAAAACCCAGCGCACGGGCGCGGGAAAAAACTGTTGGCTGCTTGCTCCACCCAACGGGAGCGCTGGCATCCGGGTAGATGATACTCAACTCATCCCTGGCAGACGGCTTCGCCGAGATGACATATCGCCCTGTGGTCAATGCCGGTAACGAGATGGCCGTGGACACACCCGGCGGAAACGCATTGGTCGCCTGCAGGCTCTCGGCGCATACGCGATCCAGTTCGGGAAGTTGCGTGTCTTTCGGCCGGTTGGAGAACGCCAAGCGCTGATCCAATTCGTCATAGATAATCCAAACGACCCGCGGTTCCACCGATGGCCGGGGGGTGGGAAAGAACGGCGCGAACTGGGGAGTATGTCGAGGAGGGGTATTGAGGAGGTAATAGCCAACTTTCCCGAACGTCAAAATGGACATCGGCGCACAGATCAGCAGACCAGCAGCCAACACACTCGCAGAGATTCTGGGCCAGCACCAAAACGTGAACAACACAACCAAGCTGACACCAATGAAGAACGGACTCTTTCCAAAAACGATTACGTTGCTGCCCGGAACATGGAAATAATAGGTTCGCAGGAAATCGACCGGAATGAGCAGCAATATGCACACAATTGCGCAAGCGGCGCGATAGAGGTTGCGGGAGTCGGTGCGCCTGACCCACCGAACCAACCGCCAACCCATGAGCCCAAACACGAACAAGTTTAGGCTCAACGCCAGGAGAGTTTCCTTTGTCAGGGAATGGTGTTTGTAATAACGAAAGTCGTTGTCGAAAAATAACGCCCATCGCGCCCGGATGAAACAGAGGTTCACCAGCGAGAACGCCAGCAAAGCGTCCGACACCGTTTTTAATCGCTCTTTGAGTGACTCATTCATGAAGTCATTCGATTATCAGGGATATCGACGTCGAGGGGTTAAGTCGATTCCTTTCGGCTTGTTTTTCGGAGCAGGTACAGACGGCGGCGGCCACCCTCGAGTTGTTTGGAGCGAACAATCTGGAAACGCCTCCGGCAGGCCGCTTCGAAATTGGCCTCCGTAAGACCACCATGAAGATGCTGGCGTCCGCGGGCGATGGTTTGAAACATCTTATCGTCCGTCGAGACGAATTCGATGATCAGCAGGTCCGTGGTCAAATCCCCGGCCAAATCCAACACCTCTTCCAGCGGAATGCGTTCCGTCACCAGCAAGTGGTGCAATACCGCCAGCATCAATACCGCATCAAACGCGCCCGTGGCCCGCTCCAGAAAACTGGCGCATTCGTGATTGCGCCAGCCTTCGCCCGCGCTCGGACGGCACAAGTCCACAACCAGCGGGAGCACATTCCGATTGTGGTCCCGCGCCTGACGCCAAACCGCGCCGACACAACCGAGATCGCTGTCAATCGCCACGACTTTCGCGCCGCCACGGGCCGCCAGCTCGCTGAAATGCCCGGTATTGCACCCGATATCCAGGACCCGGCCAGGTTTCAACTCGGCCAGCGCGTTGCTTACGAATTCCTCCTTGGCGGCGAAATTGGCCTCGGTATAACTGCAGGAATCCTTGTAATCCGACCAGACAGTGTGGCGAGCTGGTTTGGGTTCCACCCGTTGAAGCGATCGGCGTAGCCGGTTAAAAAGCGAGTCCAGGATAAATCGCGCTTGCTCGTGATTTTGGAGCACGCGATCGCGATAAATGGCCCCCCCGGCATCCTTGCGCGACAGCCAGGTCGGCAGGGACACTTGTGTGAGAAAGGGCGGAAGAAACTTTCGCACCGGCCCACAGAGTCGGTACACGTCGTTCGCCTCAAAGCCGTCGCGATGTTTGGCAAACACATCCGCAGGCCGAGTCCCCCAGTATTTGTATGCCAGCAGCGGCAGCAAGAACGTCCTGCAAAACTGCGCATCTGGCTTCCAAATCGGGTCCCCCGGAATGCGACGCTCGAATGAGAGCACATCAATGAAGACCGGTTTGCTTCCGAGAAACAGCACGTTGTACGGCGTTGCATCTTTCAGCGAGTAGCCATCCCCCAAACAGGCTTGCGCCAGGTCCAACGTCAACATGCCCGCTGCATACAGCATCTCGGGAGGCCACTCGTAGGGATAGCTGGGGAATTCCACACGCTCGTGCTCAAACACCGCCCCCACTCCGCGTTCCGGAACAAGCTCTTCAAAGCCTTTGGTCTGGCGCAGCTCGTCCAGTTCGGCGGCACCCAAGCGGCGAGTGGGAATCAGTTGTTGGCGGCCCAGGAACTGGGCCGCCGTGGACGTCGTAAGAAAAACCTCGATTTCGGCCAGCGCGGTGGGGTTCACCGTGCGCAATACCCGATCACTCCATATAAAACAACGTCCACCGGGATCTCGGAAAGAGGAAACCGTCAACATGGCCAAGAGATCCGATAGCGGGAGGATTCGGCCCGGTGCCAGGTCAATGTTTCTTGAACCACTTCTTCACCAGTCTGCCCAGGAAATCCCGGACTCGTTTGATATAGAACAGCCCGCCAACACATGCGGCCGCCACCATCTGCCAGATCAACTGGCCGGATCCGGGATCCACATATGCCAACGGATACGCCAAACAGCGCCCGCCTTGGCCAGAGAAGCTATAAGAGAGTCCTGACAGCCCGTCAAAGGCCAATTTGTCTCGCAAAGCGAATTGTTGATTGCCCGCAGAACCCTGTGAAAATGCGCCTGCGAAGGCCGAAGTCTTCAAGACCACCACCGCCAGGGCACTAATTAGCAAACTCCACCACAGTAATCTAACAAACTTGTAACACATTGATCCCAATTCAATCTAGGGCCTCGTAAACACGAGTCAAGCGCAATCACCATGCGTGGGGCGACGGCCTCCTTAACCGGCTCTTTATTTCGTCGCCGCGACACCAGCCACTTCGGCGTTGTCCAGGATAACGGGAGGACCCTGCTTGGCGGCGATTTGCACGTTCTTGAATTCTATTCCCTTGGCGTTTTGAATCTTCAAACCGGTCGTTGCGGAGGTGATCTGGACATTCTCCAATGTGACGTCGGAGATCAGGCTTTCCGGTAAACCAATGATGATCCCCGCCGCTTTCTGGCAGGTGGCGGTCAGGTTGTTGATGTGGATATTCCGATAAATCGGCGTCCCGGCGGCAAGAGGCTGGGCGGTGTCCTTGGCGGGCTCGGATTTTTGTTTGGCATCGCCGGCAGAGTTGAACATGTAGTAGCTGGTCAACGTGATCGCGGGATCGACATTCTTCATGGTGATGTCGCTATAGCTGATGTTCTCGACGATACCTCCCCTGCCCCGTTGTGATTTGATGCGAATCCCATTCTCCGTATTTTCAAATGTGCAGTTTCGCACCGTGACATTGCGCACGCCTCCGGCAGTTTCGCTGCCAATTGACATCCCATGCCCATGCAGGAACGTGCAGTCGGTAACGGTAATGTTCTCGCACGCGAAAGGCCGCCCCGGCATGGCCTTGCCGGCCTTGATGGCGATGTTGTCATCGCCCACGTCAATGCGGCATTTTGTAATCACCACATTCCGGCAGGCACTGGGATCAATCGCGTCGGTGTTCGCCGCGTGGGCGGGAGCGAGGACTGTCACGTTCGAGATAATCACGCCGTCGCAATCGGTCGGTACCAAATGGAACTTGGGTGAGTTTTGCAGCGTGATATTCTCGATGCGCAGATTCGTGCAACCCGTTAACACAACCAGATTTGGACGGGGCAGCGTGTAACCCGGCGTCTTTTGTCGGGCGGCCTCGGCGGGGATCCACCACTTCGCGCCTGAGCCGTCGATGATCCCCTGACCCGTGATGGTAACATTGCGAAGTTTTTTTCCACTGATAAACGGGATGAAAGAGTTTGAACTACTCCCGGCAAAGTCAGCCGGATCGTCCGTCGCCAACAGCGTTGCGCCGGCATCCAGTTGCACGGTGGTATTGCCACGAAGAACAACCGGTTTGCTCAGGTACGTGCCAGCACGAAATCTTACCGTCCCGCCGCCCGCCTTCCCGCAATCATCAAGCGTCTTCTGGATCGCGTCCGTGTCCAATGTTCTACCGTCGCCCTTCGCACCGGTTTCTTTGACATCAAAGACGAGCGACAGTATGCCATTCGCCGGGCCCGCGGTAACAAACAGCAGTGCCATCCACAGGGTCATCGTAAGAATTATTTTGCAGTTCAATTTCATCGCTGGTTCCTCATGAGTTGTTGTTCAAGGCAATGACAGATCGGCAACACGCAGAGTGGCGGCCGCCTCCGAGGCAATGATCGCCCCATCTCGTAGATTCACTCCACCAACCATTTCTTGTTGCCCCGAAGGAATTGCAAAGTTCAAGGTATCCGTTCCACCACCGGAAACGTAGCCGGCGACTTTACCAGATTTCAAGACGAGTTGCGGCTTGCCCTTCACCGTAACGCTCTCGCTGAAGACAACCTCGAACCGAGCATCTTGTTGTTTAACGCTTCGAATGGTCGGACCGGCGTGTCGTTCGGGATCCCATTTCCCCGCAAACGCCCAAGCCGCCGTCATCTGCTCGGGCTCCGGTGAATTCGTCGCGGAAGATAAGTTGTCCTTGTGCCAGGTGTAATCGCCACCGTCGCGGTGGCAGTTGTAGAAGTATGCATGTTCGCCCCAAATGTTGCTGGCGTCCAAATCGTGGTTTCTCTTCTTGTCCGCCTCACTCGGCTCGCCGTGGTTAAGCGGATAAATGACGCGCAACGGCGGTCGATTACTCAGGGTCTTGGAGAAGCTGCAGTCCAGCAGGTAGAACTGGGCGTCGTGGTGATGGCGGGCCAGAATCCAGCTCGGCATGTCCCCCACCCCCTCAAACCGGCAATTGCGCAGGACAAATTTCATATCTGCGTCCTTGGCCCCGTCATGCCAAATGGTCGCGTCGGCTTTGGGATTGACCTGGTGCAGGGAGCAATCGGTCATATAACACCAGCCGCGTGGGCACACGAAGTCCACCGAGCCGCAGATGTCGAGACGTGCCTGGTAGGACCCACTCCGATCACCCCACAATGCGAGTGTGTCCGCACCCTGGCTCCATACATTGCAGTCCACGATCACGGTTTTGTCGCCATGGCCATAAATCGCGAAGGCGTGCGGGCCGATGATGCCGTGCGTGTTCTTGACAGTGAGGTTTTGCAAGACACAATCGCTGCCGTTGATATTGACGACCGCGCGCCCGACCTTGTCCGGGTGGTTGGTGAAATCATCGGCCCCTTGGGGGAATTCGACGCGCGTGCCGTCCCGACTCTGGCCGCGGAGCGTGACGAACCCGGGGTCAATCCGCACTTTTTCATGATACAGGCCGTCCTTGATAAAAATAATGGTGCGTTGCCGATTGTCGCGCGGCACCGAGTCCAGCGCATCCTGAATCGTTTTGAAATCTCCACTACCGTCTCCCGCAACCGTCAGGTCGGGCGGTACAGCGGCCTTCGTTGTGTTCCCAGCAGGTATTCGCCTGGTGGAACCCGTCTTCGGGTTCCATCCATCCACGCCACCCAGGACTTCTTGCGGGGTGATCACGTCGGCTTCCGCCTTGCTTAGTTGACGCGACCATGGCACACGCGCCTGTGGATTCGCGCCGGGACCGCTACTGTCGAATTCAGCGTAACGCGCCGTTTTTTCGCGGGTCGGGTCTTTCCAATTGTTCCAACCGACGTTGGTGACGACGCCGGACATCTCGGTATTCAGATACGTCACGCTGGAGAACGCACGCCAGGGCCTGCCCAGATAGGTCCGCACGCCGGGTGATTCACCGGTAATCTTGCAGTTCGAGAAGACAAAACCGTAGGGATGTTCCTCCGGCGTCGAAGCCGCAGTGACATAACCATTCGACAGACAATGAATATGGCAGCTCTCGAAGAATGTCGTTGCGCCGCCGAAAATAAAATCAACGTGTCCCGCGATGTAGCAGTTTTCGAAGTACTGGCGGCCACGGTTCACCAGGATGGTGTCCTGCCAACCGAGGAACCGGCAGTTGCGAAACACCACACGGTCGCCATCCACGCGAATTGCCAGGGCCTGTCCGACGGGACCCGCGGAGTTCTCGAAGGTAATGTTCTCCACGGAGAAATCGTCCGCATCGATCACCGCCGACGGCGTGCGAAACGTGCCGACCGGCTTGCCGTCGACGCCCAAAAGTTTCGCGTTCAGGTCGTACGTCAGCACCGTCTTGTTTGCGTCTTCACCAATGAGATGGACGTAGCGTTTCTCGTGCTGGACGTGGATCAACTCTTTGTAAACCCCCGGCTTCACGTGGATCATGCAGGGGTTGGCCGCGCTGGCGTTCTGCGGCGTGGCGTTGATCGCTTCCTGAACCGTCTTGAATTGGTTGGTGCCGATCATTGCGGCAACAAGATTCGTTTGCGCCACCACTTGTTGGCTGGCGCCAAGGCAGACCAGCATGAGCGCGGCAGCCCACGCCAAGAAGAACTTTTGTCCCACCATCGTCTCCTGTTCCGTCATTAGTTAGCCGAACTGTTGCCCTTAACCTTTTCCACCGCCGTCTTCGCCGCCTTCAGATTATTACCTTCCAGCGTTACCTCGTCCGCGGAGTCCTCGTTCACGCGCAGAAATGTTTCTGTCTCCGGCGCGGCCACACAGCCTCGCACAAATACACTCTTGACCTTGCCCAAATCGATAACGGGTGTCCCCGGGTGCGCCTTTGCAGTTTTAACTCCATCAATCTCCAACCCTTCGGTGGTCGTCGCCGTGATGGCCGGCCCGCTCTCCGTGTTGACGGTGACGTTATGAAACTCAATCCCCTTGACATCCTTCAACGCGAAACCGGTTTTGGCGTCAAGCTGGATGTCGTCGAACGTAATATTCTCGAGGGGCATTTCTTCGAGGCCGGTTAGTTCGCCGGCGATCTTTGCGTCGCCCGTAATGCCGCTGAAATGGATATTGCGAAAGATGGGCGTGCGCTCCGATACCGGCTCGGGTTGCGTCTTCGTATAAAACGTCGTGAGCAATATCGCATCCTGACGAATATTGCGCATCACGAGATTACTGATCCGAACGTCTTCAATGACACCGCCGCGACCACGGGTGGATTTGATGCGAATACCGTGGTCGGTGCCATCGAACACGCAATTGGCAATCGTCAGGTTTTTCACGCCACCAGACATCTCGCTCCCAATGGACAGGCCATGGCCGCGGAGGAGCGTGCAATTCACAATCGTGCAATTCTCCAGCGGCCGCCCGGCGCGCCGGCCATTGGCGTCACGGCCCGATTTGATGGTGATGCAGTCATCTCCCGCGCTGATGTAGCAATCCGAGATACGGATGTTGCGACATGAATCGGGGTTGATGCCGTCCGTATTGGGTGACGTCGGAGGACTGATGATGGTGACGCCACGGACGTTGACATTCTCACAAAAGACCGGGGTGACATTCCAAAACGGCGAATTCCGGATAGTAACGCCCTCGACCAGCACGTTGCTGCATTCATTCGGTTGGATAAACGGCGGTCGCAGGAAACCGATGTCGAGCAGCCGGTAATTCAACTCGGCGATCGTGTCTTTGTTCAGGCGAGTGAATTCTTCCTGCCATTTGCTCCGCGGTACCGCATTCGTCCCCCGTGAGATCTTTCGATAGAAGTCCCACCATGCCTGCCCTTGCCCATCGAGGGTGCCCCGGCCAACGATGGCGATGTCCTGCGCCTTGTACGCATAAATCAATGGCGAGAAATTTGTCACGACAATCCCTTCCCACCGCGACAACACCATGGGCAGGTAATCATCGAAGTTGGTGCTGAATTTCAGCGTCGCGCCGGCATCCACGTATAATGTGATATGGCTCTGGAGATGAATCGGCCCGGTCAGATACGTACCGGCTGGAAAATACACCGTCCCCCCGCCTTTGGCCGAGGCCGCGTCGATGGCTTTGCCAATCGCCTCGGTGCACTTCGCCTGCCCGTCCGGCGAGGCGCCAAAACTGAGGACATTGAAAAAGCCGTCAGTCGGC
Organism: Verrucomicrobiia bacterium; assembly: GCA_035577545.1. Taxonomy (NCBI): domain Bacteria; kingdom Pseudomonadati; phylum Verrucomicrobiota; class Verrucomicrobiia; species Verrucomicrobiia bacterium. Next base: position 47,666 of record DATLVI010000009.1, on the reverse strand, counting down.
ATTGTTTGCGCCATCGTGAAGGGTGCGATGCAGAGTAAGGCGGCGATGGCACATGAATTGAAGCAGGGTATCAGTTTCATATTATCTTTATATCGAGTTTTTCAAATCCTAGGGCACAAGACGGATCCGATAGTAGCGAGATGGAACATTCGTTGCCGCGCCGCCGTCCACATAATTGGTTGTCACATCCCCACTCCCAGAGATGATGAGCGGCCCGCTCAGGTCCGTGAAATTCGTCGTGTAACTGCCGTTCACGTCTCCCGGCACCGTCTGCACGGCGTTCGTGAATCCGCCAGCCGTTGTCCACGTCACGACCACATCGTTGCTTTGGCGTACCGCCGAAATGATTCGGAATGCCGAGATCGCATTGGTCGGGATCGTACCTGAGAGAAATTCCGCCATATTATTCTGGCCGTCCCCGTCGGGATCGGCATTGGCGTCCGCGTCGGCGCTATTTGTCGAATTGAAGTATTGCATTTGCCATTGCTGGAACGCTGTCAGCGGCGGCGCAACCGTCGGCGTTACGTGGATGCCGATAGAATTCGTCAAGGTGCTGCCCACGGCGTCGGTGACGGAGAAAGAAAAGCCAGCCAATCCGTTGGTGCCCGGTGTTGGAGTAAACTGCGCTGTCTTGCCGTCTCCGAGGATAGCAACCGTTCCGAGCGTTGGACTGAACACAGTGTAAACGGGGACATTGGTGAAGCCAGCGGTGAATTGGCTTAGATCCAGATTGACCGATGAATCCTGCGCACAAGTCGCGTGTGGCGCGGCGAGCCAGTTCAGGTAATCCTCAAGGTTCGAGTAGCCATCGCCGTCCGGATCGGCGTTGCTGTCGGAGAAATCGCCCGGCGACGAATTGGGATTGGTCCCGTGGAGAATTTCCCACCAATCCGGCAGCCCATCGTGATCGGAATCCACATCGACGTTGTAGGTGTTGTATGTTGGCCACGGATAATTAGGCGCGTTCGTGGGCACGTCGTGGACGTCGGTCGTCGCGTCGATGATGCCAGGCCGGTTGGGACTGGCTTGGCTGGGTTGCGGCACGCCGTCGATGGTATACGTTGGACCATTGGTCCCCTCGTAATGGACCGTTTTGGTAAGTGTCTCGCCGATGACGCGTTGATCGATCACGTCTGCCGCCGGGAGGTTGCAGCCGACATCTGACAACACGACCTTGAACGCGTCGCGAGCGGTTTGCGTCGTAACGTAGGATGGGAAAACTTCCGCATTGGTCCGCACGCCGGCCAATTGGTTGGAAGTCGCATACGTACTGCCGTCCCCAACAAACACAGCCGTACCGAATTGCCAGTTGTTCGAATCGTAATTCTGCCCTTCCATGACATTGCCGTCGAAGAAATAACTTTCTGTGCCCCAGACCGGGTTGATCGCGTCGAGCCGGAACAGCCATTTCACGCAGTACGAGGCGTTGGTATAGGGTTTGTAGTAATTGTTCACGTAGTTCCCGCGCTGCACACCGCCGTCGGTCGTGCGGGAGGTCCAGTTGTAAACGACATTGTTGCGGATATCGAGCGACCCCGCGTAATGCGAGCTTTGATCCAACCCGCCGGCCATGCTCCAATTTCGTCCCGTGCAGTGGGCCAAGAGGTTGTGGTGATAGCTGGCGATCTCGCCACTGATCGAACCGGCAAACGAATGCGGCTGATAGCACTGAGTGCAGCCATTGGTCGCCCGCTGGGCATCGTCGTAGTGATAGGAATGGTCCAACGCCTCCGAAATGATATTGTGCTGGAACGTGATGTTAGCCGAACCGCTGCCCACCGCGCCGCTCTGGCGGGAGCTGGTGGACTCGTCGATGGTCCAACTGATTGTGCAGTGATCGATGACGGAATCGCTGGAATTACCCAGGCCAATTCCGTCCATGGACTGCTTGCTGGCTTCTCCCAGTCGGAGGCGGATAAAACGCATGATCACGTCACTGCAACTGCTGATCCCCGCCCGCCAACCGCTCAGGCAGATGCCATCACCGGGCGCGGTCTGCCCAGCGACCGTGAGATAGCCGTTGGTGTTGTTAATCGTGCAGGGACGTTTGAGTCGGATCAACCCGGAGATACGAAAGACGACCGTGCGTGGCCCACTGGCTTCAATCGCCGCTCGATAACTGCCGGGAATCACGGGCTCACCGATCGTCGTATCATAATCGTTCGTATTCGTCACCTCGATGACTACGCCACCGCGACCGCCGCGGGCAAAGCGACCATACCCTTCCGCCGTTGGGAACGCGATGTGACGTGTCCGGAAACGCCAAACCGCGCCCCTGGAAACACCGTTCGTGGAATCAATCTCATCAATACGCCAGTAGTAGGTCAGGGCGCTATCCAGGTTGGTGGCGGTGTTCCAGATGTTGGTCGTAAAGTTGCCCTTGAATTCAGGCGAAGCGTGGGTGGCAATGTTTACCGCATTGCTGACGGTTCCAAAGTACACATCATGCGAAACCGCAAACTCCGAAGGCGTCCAACTGAGCGTCGTGAAGCCGGTGCCTGCGGAACCGGGAGTGGGGCTGTCGTTATTGGCGAAGACGTGCTCGTTGCCGTCGCCCGGAATTGCCCCGGTCGCCGTGGTCCCGGGGAACGGACCATCAATCGCAAAGCCGTTGAGAATGACAAAATCCAGATTGCTGGTGCTGTTGTGAGCGGGATCAAAATTGATTATCAGCGGCTGGCCGTCGATGGCGTTTACCGTGAAGTAGGCGAACCCGCATTTGAAGTCGTTGGTAGCGTAATAGGACGGCGTATTGGTGAACACCGGAGCACCGCCCACGCTCACCACGCAACTACTCATGAAATTATTGCTGCCATGCCAGGTGGTGTTAACGTGGTTGCCCCACTCGTCATTGTGATAGGTCGTGATCGTGTGCGCGCCCGCAGAGAGGTTGGAGACGATCAGACAGAAGGCCCCGCCATTGGTGGCGGGGATCCCGGCGGAAAAATTGAACGCAAACACGCCATCGGCGGACAGTCGATAACCCGCGTTCGGATCGGTGCTGGTGTTGTTGCCGTCCTTGTTTCCCCAATCCGCTTTCAAGCCGATATTCGCAGTCCCAATTACGGGAGTCGTTTGGGAAACCGTACAGGAGATCGGGCTATTGGCGGCGTTGGTGAATACGCGTGTAGCACGATTACTATTGGAGCCCAGGTCTGTGGCGAGATTCCATGCCTGATAACCCGGCGCGGTATTATCCCCGCGGGACGTGTTATTGATATCAACCTTCAATAATTGGGCCTGCGACAGATTCGCACCAAAACACGCCAGTGCAGCCGTTCCAGCTATGAGATATTTGTTTCGCATCGTCCTCCCTCCCTACGGCACGAGCCGGATACGGTAGTAACGTGCCGGACTGTTGGTCGCCCCGCCGCTGTCCACGTAGTTGGTGGTCGCATCTCCGCCGACGGTGATGATGATCGGAGGGCTGATGTCGCTAAAGTTCGTGCCATAGCCACCGTTGCCGTCGCCGGTGCTTGCTTGCACAGCGTTGGTTCTCACACCGGCAGTCGTCCAAGTGATGGTGACATTGTGACCTTCGGGCGTCACTGCGGTAATCCGCAACGCCGACGCGCTGTTGGTCGGATTCAAGCCCGCCAAAAACTGGTTGGTGTTGCTCATCCCCTTGCCCAGTGGATCAGCGCCTGGCCCGCTAAACGACGAGGTACCGAGTTCAGCCAACGTGAAATACTGGTTTTCCCACGCGGTGAACGGATCCGATGGCGGCATGTTGCTGCCAACAACCAGGTTCACCTGTCCGATCGTGTTGGTGGAAACGGTATATGTGAAATTCGCGTTCGGCGTCGTGCCCATGGTGATGCCATTGTAGGTCAGCGTCCCGCCGTAGGTGAAGAGCGTGTACGTGTTGTTGGTGAAACCACCGGCATCGGTGATGTTGAGTGTGCCGCTCACCGAGAGATTGCCGATAACAACAATTTCAGTCGCGTTCGTACCCAACCCGAAGTTTAGCGTCGATGTGCCACCCAGATTCAGACTGTTACTCACCGTGAACGTGCTGCTGCCCAATGTAAGCAATGGATTGGTGCCGAGCATGTTGGTATCAGTGATCGTGGCCTGCGTGTTGAAGAAGCTCAGGTTGTTGTTGGTCCCTCCCTTTGCCAGGCCGCCCAACGTCACGACATTGATCCCCGGTGCCGAGTTGGTGATCAGGACTTCCGCATTATAAAGCGTCAGCGTGTTGGTGCTGCTGGGTGCAGTGAGATTGGAGTTGATGATCCGAATGCCCCGCGCGTTGTAGATGTCAAAAGTCTTGGTGGGGGCCGCGAAATTCACGTTGTACAGGGTCACGTTGGAAACGACCATCTCCTGTCGTCCCCACAGGATGCCCGCGATATTATTGCCCGTGGTCGCCGTCACCGTGAGATTGCTGAAGAGAATGTTGCGCCAGATGGGAGTATTATCAACAATCGGTTGGGCTGCGTTTGCAGCCGCATTGGACGGCATGATGTTGTTGGGCGTTCCGATGGAGTCGTAGAAACTGTACACAATGATCGGATAATCCACGTTGGTCATCGTAATGTCGATGTACCGGAGGTTCTCGACCAGCCCACCAATGTCCCGGTCGGATTTCAGACGGATCCCGTTATCGGTGCCATTGAACGTGCAATTGCTGACCAACAAATCATGCACCCCGCGTTGTGTGGGGCTACCGATGGACACGCCATGGCCGGTGCCAAAAGTGCAATTCGAGACGGTCATGTCCGCCACGGGAGCGGCGCTGCTTCCCATCTGGATGTTGTCATCCCCGACACTGATGGAACAGTTTTGGACCAGAACATTGGTCGAGCCCACGTCCATCCCGTCCGTATTGGGTGAATTCCCCGGGGTGTTTTCCGTAATGTTTTGGACGGTCACGCTCACGTTGTTACCCTTGAGCAACATATGAAACACCGGTGGGTTCTGCAGCGTCACACCCTGGATCAGAACGCGGGTGCAGCCGCTGAAGTCGATCATATGCGGGCGCAACGACTCATCGAGCGTGGGCGATTGCCACCAATTCGTGGAGCCGAAGCCGGCGTTCCCGTCGATGGTTCCTGACCCGCTGATCTCGATGTCGTTCAGGCCGGATGCGCTGATGAATGGCGGCAGACTCGGGCTGGGCCAGTTGGTGACGGTGGCTGTCGCGAAACGCGGAAGCATTTTTAGCGTCGCGCCGCTGTCCACCTCCAGATTGATGCTGCTGGAAAGGATAATCGGGCCGCTCAGGTACGTGCTGAGCGTGCCGCCCGACGGCACGATGACTGTGCCGCCGCCTGCCCCGGCAGCGGTATTGATCGCGCTTTGAATAGCCGCCGCGTTGTTTGAGACACCATTCCCCAACCCACCGAAGTCCAGGATGTTGAAGGTGTTGGTGGGAATCACCGGCAGCGGCGGTGTCCGGGGCAGCACCGTAAGGGTCGCGTTCAAACTGGATGTCGAGCCGATTGCATTACTCGCGACAAGAGTGTAGGTACCGGCATCAGTCAATTGGATGCCAGGCAGGTTTATCGTGGTCGAAGTAGCGCCGACAATCGGCGTCCCGTTGGCCTTCCACTGGTAACTGATCGGCTGAGCCCCGATGGTTGACGCGCTGAAGCTGGCATTGTCTCCAACCCGCGCGGTAAACCCTACCGGTTGCAAAATGAATATCGGCGTCACGGGATTGGTATTGACGGTCAGTACGGCGTTGGAACTGACGGCGGTGCCGATCGGGTTGCTGACGATGACGGAGTAAATGCCCGCGTCGCTGGGTTGCACGTTGGAAATTGTCAAAGTGCTGGACGTAGCATTCGTCAGCAACGAATTCGTGTTGTAGTACCACTGATAACTCAACGGTTCACTGCCGACGGCCACGACGCTGAATGCAGTGGGTTGAGTAGGAATGACAGTCAGATCTTGCGGTTGCGTGGTGATCGTTGGGGCGGCTTCCGTCACCGTCAAGTTCGCTACCGCGCTTGTCACGGAACCGGAGGAATTCGTTACGACGACAAAATAATCCCCGACGTCCGTCAATTGGACGTTCGTGAGCGTCAACGAGGGATTGGCGACGGGCGTGTGTGCCGGCGGGAAATTGACGCTGGAGGCAGCACCAATGGGTGTATTTGTGTCGTTGAAATACCACTGGTAGCTCAGCGGCAGCGTGCCGTTGACGACCGCACTGAACGTGGCGGTCTGCCCTGAAGAAAGCGCCTGATCCTGAGGATCCGCGAGAATCGCTGGAGCGACGGGCGCCGAACTCACTTCGACTTTCACTTCTTGGAACAGGTTCGTGGCGGGCGCCTGCGTATTGTTGGCCGGACGAAACTCGATCGTATCGAAGTTGAAGTTGGTAGCAGTGTTGTCGGCTGTGGAGAGGGAAAGCGTTGCGGCGTTGGCGAGGTTCGACCAGGTCATGGCGATCGCCATCGAACTCAGGTTCGTGCGTTGCAGAAGGATTTGGAATGTGTATTGCGTTAGGTTGCTGAAACCGGCAAACGTATTGGTGAGGCCACCTTTGGCCAGCGAGGTGTAGTCGGCACTGGCACCCAGCAAGGAAGCGTCCCCGATGGCAGTGCGTTTGCGAATATCAATCGGCTGATTGTCAGCGAAGACCACGTACATTTTCTGAAACAACGCATATCCTTCCACGAACGTACCCTGTCCACCGCTGCTGAACGGGGACCCATCCGCAGTCACTCGCTTGGGGACGTTGCTCCCATCCGCGGAATCGAACAAGCCAATCTTGAAACCCTGCGAACTGCTCCCAAGCGGTGGAACTCCATTGAACGTGAATCGGAAGGTCGCGGCCAGCGTATCCCCAACATTCAACTGCACGGGTGGAGTGTTGCTGTTGGCGGTGAAGTAGCTGATACCTGCACCGGAGCTGGTGCCCACGACCATGCGCAGCGCACCGCCCGAAACACTCAAGGACCCTGTGCTGGACGCAAACCACGCCGACCTTGTTGGCAGACTCTGGGTCCTGCGCGTGGTCGTTGTCCAAGAGGTCTGGTCCAGAAGAACAGTGGCGCGAACGGGTAATACCAGGCCAAATAGCGCGGCGAGGATCGGAACAACTTTGCGTCGGGATTCCGTTCTCATGTTCACGTTTCCATTCTCTATTCTCGAGGAAATCACGGCGTCGGCTCAAAGACGACAAAACCGCTGGTGTTGGAACCGAGGAAGTATCCGGCCCCCGATCCGTCGAGCTGCAGCACCAGCCCGTTGAAATTCACTGTCCGACCCAGCCCCGGATGCGTGAAGCTCCCGCTAAACTGTCCAGTCGCCGTCTGGATCTTCATTTGCAGGTTCTCCGGGTTTGGCGGCGGCACAATCACCGCGCCGACGTCCGTGACCAGCACTGTCTCCACGATACTGCTGACCAGGTTGCCGCCGCCCAGCGTCACCTGGCGGTTGCCCGCCGCACTCGGCCCGTTGTCTACCGGTGAGAGGTATTTCTGGCCCAGCAGCGTCACGTTGGTCGTGAACCCCGCTAGGAAATACGCTGAACCGGCCATCCGAGGACGGAACCAGTCCACCCTCGCCCCGACCGAGCTGTTGGTTCCGAACGTCATCCACCCAATCGACGCGCCGTGATTGTTGTACAGCACCTGGTACAGCGGCAACGTGCCGTGCTTGGACAGCGGCACCCGGACGTTGAGCTTCGTTCCGTCCGCCAGCACCCCACTCACTCGACCCAGTCCGGTTGGCGTCACTGTCAATGTCCCGTAACCGAATCCTTCCGGAAGGCTCGGATCGTCTCCTTCGGGCGGCTCCAGCACCACTGTAAAGGTACCGGCCAGCGGACAACGGGCCGTGGCGCTGAATATCTGGCGGTCGGCCAGCACCTCCGAGGTAAATTCCCCATCCGAGATACTCCCTCGTATCTGGTCGGTGCCTTCGACCAGATCCAAATGCAGGATCACCTGCAAGGAATCCAGCCCGGTACGTGTCACCGTGTTGGTCGCGTTGCCGGACGCATCGAACTGTCCCTTGAAGACGCTGCGCACGCCCCCCAGGCTCAGGCTGGCGGCAAACGGCCCGTTTCGGGTGACCATCAGCTTGATCGACCCCGAGCTGGCCTGCGAGGGCGCATTGGTTTGGATCGCCAAACCGTTGTACCGACCCAACGCCGGGACCGCCGTGACAAACGTCTGGGCGCAGGCATCGGCGCTCGACGCCGACACATGCCCGAGTTCATCCTGAGCCGCGACTACGTAGCAATACACCGTTTTAGCAGCCAGACTGTTGTCGGAATACGTAGTGTGGATTGTCGTCGCAATCTGCTCGCCGTCACGGTAGAGCCGGTAGCTGGCTACACCCGAACCGTTGTCACTGGAGGCGCTCCAGCTCAGATCGATCTGGTTGGTGGCAATGGTCGTGGCGGTCAGGTTGATCGGCACCGACGGAGCATTGTTGTCTACGATCACGCAATTGCTGGAAACGGCGGTGTTACCGGCCAGGTCATACGCCCTGGCCGAGAAACAGTGCGGCCCATCTGCCAGGGTTGTCGTGTTGAAACTGATGACGTATGGCGGAGAACTGATGGTCCCGAGCAGGAAGTTGCCATCCCGGTAGAATTCCACTTTCGCGACTTCAACATTGTCGGTTGCCGTCGCGCTGACAGCCACCGCGCCGCTCACGAGGCCCGCTGCCGGTGTGGTCAGAGCAACGGCGGGAGCGATGGTATCACCCGGCTGGTTCACCGTGAACGTCTGGCCGGCAATGGTCATTGTCCCGGCGCGCAGTGTGGTGCTGCTGCTCGGCAGGACGGCGTACACAATGGCGGCGTCGCCCGCGGCGTTGACGCTGCCACCAACAATCTGAATCCAACTGTCATTGCTGACGGCAGTCCAAGATGGGCAGGAATCCGCAGCGGACACGGTGACGAGGTTGGTCCCTCCCGTGACGCCAAAGCTGGCGTTCGTCGCGGATAATGTGTAGGCGCAGGCAGCCGTGATGTAATTGACGCGCGTATTGGTGCTCACCCCGCCCTGCCCGCTCACGATCAACTGTACGGTGTCGCTTCCAGCCGCGTTGTACGTGTGCGCCACGCTGGTCGCCACCGTATTGGTCGTCACTCCATCCCCAAAATCCCAAAACCGATTCGTGATCGAACCAATCGATGCGTCGGTGAACATCACAGTCAAGGGCAACACCCCGTTGGTCGGGTCGGCGGTAAAGTCGGCTATTGGTGCTGCAAACGTCACCAGTAGTCTCACAGCCCCGAGTGAACCAACATCCACGGTATAGTTGAAGAAGCTGGGGTTCGCCACCACACCCAGGGTCAGGATGGTTGGACTCCCGTTCGTGGTCAGTGTCCCACCGTAACTAAAGAGCACGTACGTCCCGTTGGTGAGGCCGCCGCCATCGGCGATATTCAGCGTGCCGTCCAATGCCAGATCGCCGCTCACAACTGTTGGTTCGCTGTTTGTGCCCGGTGCGTACTGCAACACCGCGCTGCTACTAAAGGCCACATTATTGCTAATCGTCAACGGGCCGGGGCCGCTGAGTGTGCCGCTCAGCGTATTACTGCCGCTGCTTATGACTAACGTGCTGGCCGAGAGCGCACGAAGATTGTTGGGGATAGTCACCGAGTCCTGCGTGAGCGTCAGCGTACTATTGTCCAGTGTGATGGAACCGGTGCCGAGCATGTTCGTATCGGTAATGGCGGCAACTGCGTTAACGAACGCGAGGACGTTGTTGGTCGGGGGCACCGCCAGCCCACCTAGTGATACCACGTTGGTGCTGGCGACGGCGTTCGTGATTGTGACCTGGGCGTTGTAGAGGGTCAAGGTGTTGGTACTACTGGGCGCAGTGAGGTTGGAGTCAATGATCTGGATGCCTTGCGCGTTGTAGATGTCAAAACTCTTGGTGGGCGCCGCGATATTCACGTGGTACAGCGTCAAGTTGGAAACGAGCATCTCCGGCAGGCCCCAGATCAGGCCGACGATGTTTTTCCCACTGGTCGAGAACACCGTCAGGTTGCTGATGGTGATGTTGCGCCAGATCGGGGTGGTGCTCGTGACGGTCTGAACGGTGTCCGTGGAAGCCATGAACGGGCTGATGTTGAAGGTGCTCGGCGAACCGATGGAGTCATAGTAGCTGTAAATCGCGATCGGGTAGCTCACGTTGGTCATTGTGATGTCGAGGTACTGGAGATTTTGCACCACACCGCCAATATCCCGGTCCGACTTCATATGGATGCCGTTTCTCGTGCCGTTGAACGTGCAGTTGCTCACGATCAAATCATGTACGCCGCCGCCCGCTCCATTCACCAAACTGCCAATCGACAACCCGTGCCCGGCGCCGAACGTGCAATTGGAGACGGTGATGTCCGCCGCCGCGGCGCTGCTGCCCCCGATCTCGATGTTGTCATCCCCGGCACTGATAAAGCAGTTGCGGACCAGCACATTCGTCGAGGCCAGGTCCATCCCGTCGGTATTGGGTGAAGAAGCCGGGGTGTTGATCGTAATGTTCTGGATCGTCAAACCGATGTTGGTGTTTTTCAACATGATGTGAAAGGTCGGCGGGTTCTGGAGCGTCACACCCTGGATCAGGACGCGTGTACTATGGGTGAATTGGATGAAGTTCGGCCGCGTCGAGGCTTTAGGGAACCACCAGTTCGTGCCTTGCCCGTCAATGATCCCCGAACCGGTGATGGCGACATCGGTGAGGCTGCTCCCGAGGATAAACGGTGTAGAAGCCGAAGGCCATTTGGGGATGATGGTCGAGCCGTTCGTCGTCACGTTGCGCGGGAGCATCTGGAGCATCGCGCCGCCGTCGATCTGCAGATTGATGCCGCTGGCGAGGTTGATCGGGCCGCTGAGGTAGGTACTCAACGTGCCGTTGGCCGGTATTTCGACGGTCCCTCCCCCGTTGGCGCTTGCGTCGTTGATGGCGCTCTGGATCGCAGCGGCGTTGTTCGTCAAGCCGTCGCCGATTGCGCCGTAGATCGCGTTCGTGACGACGAACGTTTGGTTGGCGATGATCGGCAATGACGGATCGCCCTGTGCCAGCCCGGCCAGTGCGAGCCAGACCAGCACGCACCGCATGATCGGCCAACCCGGCATCGGGGCGAAGGCCAGCCTTGTCCACCACCCGTGCTGCTTTCTGCTGAGCGGTTGATGCAGGCGCATGTATGCCATGTTGCTTGGACAAGCCGTATTACGGCACGAGCCGGACACGGTAATAACGCGACGGGGCATTGGTGAGACCGCCACTGTCCAGATAGTTCGTCGTTACATCCCCACTACCGGAAATAATGAGTGCACCGCTGATGTCCGTGAAGTTGGTATTGAAGCCACTGTTCGGATCGCCCGCCGTCGCTTGCACCGCGTTGGTGAAGCCACCTGCGGTCTTCCACGTAATCAGCACATCGCCTGCCCCCTGCGGCACGACGGAGATGATCTGCAAGGATGAGGCCGTACTATTCGGATCCGTGCCGGCCAGAAATTCCGCTTGATTGTTCATTCCGTCACCGTCCGGGTCCGCCGAGGCATCCGCGTTCGGGCAATTGGTGCAACCGAAGTGCGCCAATTGCCATTGCTGGAATGCCGACAGCGACGAGCTGATGTCAAGCGTGGCGGAACAACCCGCAGTGCCTGCGCTATTGCTGGCAATTACCGAATAGATGCCGACATTGGTTGATTGGACGCTATTCAGCGTAAGAACGGTATTGGTCGCATTAGCGATCGGCGTGTTGGTATTGAAGTACCATTGGTACGTCACGGGTGCGCTGCCGCCGGCGAACACGGAGAAAGATACATTTTGGCCCGTTGTGGCGATCAAGCTTGTCGGACAACTCCCGATTACCGGGGCGCTTGGCGCATAAGCTGTGATCATCCAGTTGGTCTTGTTCCATGTCAGCACCCCGGCTCCCGCGCCGGCCGTGGGGCTGGTGAGGATCGCCTGCAACTGGCTCGGATCGTCCATGGTATACGCGTAGGGCAGTTGATTACCGGGGAGATTCCATGAAAAGGCAATGATCGGGGCCTGGAACGGACCTAGTTGGCTGCCCGGATCGGTACTATTGCCGCGCGTGACCACGCCGTTCTTCCGATAAATTGTGTCGAGTGCCAGGATCTTGCCCGTGTAAGCTGGATTGGAAGGATCGGTCTGGTTATTCCGCAGCGGGGTAAGACATTCGAGGTACGCCGATTTCTCAACCAGGAGGGCGCCATTCTCGGTCGAGATCGCACCATTCATCGGTGGATTGAAGCTGTACGTGTTGTTCAGGGTATTTTGGTTTGCGGTGCTCATCGCGGCGGCACGCGCATTGCGCAGGTTCTTGGCGGCAAGTAATACGATGTCGTCCGCGTAGAGGTTGTAATCATGCACATTGCCGGCTCGCAACCGCGGCACGCAACGGTCCCACACGTTCATGAGCCACAGGTGGTGGAAGGTCATTGAGAGAGTCGCATTCAGTGGGTCGAGATCGTTCGAGCCCGCGAGGTGAGTCTTGTCATGCCCTTGTATAACCGTGACGATGTCGGTAGTGCTAAACCCATTACTGCGCAAGAAATTATAGAACGCATAGCTGGTTTTATTGGACTCGAGCTTGTTGATCTGCTGCCAAACAAAGCTGTTGGGATTGGTGGCCCCATCGTCACCGGTGTATTTGCACCAGGAAAAGGTAAGCGCCGAGCAGCCATGCTTCGTGTCAACGATACCGTCATACGACTTGGTGAAGGTGCAGTGGTCGATCCAGATGTTCGACACCACGCCGCCGTTACCGATGGTGATGAAATCCCAGTCGTTCTTGTCGTATTGACCTTTCGTCGCTTCATCCCATTCCCAGTTTTCATCGAACTTCAGATTGCGGATGATGATGTTGGTGCAACCTTTGACATTGAAGTTGCAATGCCTGATCGTGGAACCGTTGGCGGAGAAGATGGTCAGCCCGCCCTTGGGCTTGATGTCCATCAAGCTCATGCCCGTGACTAGGAGCACCGGGTGCAGTTGCGGTGGGTTGTGCGCGCGGAACGGAGTGCTGGACAGATTTTGCACGGTAGAGCCGATTTCATTCCAACCCAAGTTCAGGTCGTTCATGATCTCGATGACCTTCACGGAGCCCGCCGTCTTATTGGCGGAAAGAACGGCATTGGCCAAATCAAGCGGCGTAAACACCTGTCGATACGCGGGGTCGTTCGTGGCGATTACACCGCCACCCGTGGTGGTCCGCGCAAAGCCGGTCAGATTGTACGCGCTGTTCGGCACGATCACTGACGTCGTCACGCTAAGTTGGGCCGGATCGCTGGTTGTGACCCCGACACTGTTTGAAGCCGTGGCAGTGTAGTTGCCGTTATCGGCGGCCGAAACGTTCGTGAGGGTCAACGTGGTTGACGTCGCACCGGGTACGGGAACCCCATTCTTGTTCCACTGATAACTGATCGGCGCGGTACCCGCCGCCACTGCAGTGAAGCTGGCCGTGCCGCCGACCAGGACAACCTGCGAGGCTGGTTCCGTATTGAAAACCGGCGCCACGCCATTTGTGTTGATAGTAAGAACCGCATTGGAACTGGTGACGGAGCCGGCCGCATTACTCACGACGACAGAATAGGTGCCCACATTCCCAGCCTGTACGTTGGTGATCGTCAAAATGGAATCATTCGCATTCGCCACCGGCGTGTTGGTGTTGAAATACCACTGGTAGCTTAACGGATCGGAGCCGCCCGCAACCACGGTGAACGAAGCCGTCGCCCCAGGTAGGATATTGAGCTGGTTCTGTGGTTGGGTGCTGATCGACGGGGCGACCGGCAGGTTGACAGTCAATTGAGCCACTGCGCTGGTCACCGCGCCATACGCGTTGGACACCAGAACGGAGTACCCACCCGCATCGGAAGTCTGGGCATTCATGACTGTCAACGTGGAATTGGTCTGGATGTTCAACGCGGAGTTGGTGTTGTAATACCATTGATAGAACAACGGCGCTGTCCCGCTGGCCTGGACATTGAATTGCGCGTCATCACCGACAAACACAGACTGGTCCTGCGGATCCAGGTCAATCGAAGCCGGAGTCGCCCCGGGAATGAACTCGACCTTGAATAGAGTGGTATCAAACGAAGTGGCTGAATCGTTGGCGCTTGATGGGCGAAGGCCATAAGTATCGTACGTGAAGCTGCTGGGGGTGGTATCGGTAACAGAAACCGAGGCACTACCTGTGTTGTTGAGACTTCCACCCGTCATCGTGGCCGTGATATCCACCGCGTTCGTTGCGTTGCGCGTGATTGTCATCACGAAGGTGTACTGCGTGCCGCTGGCGTATCCGGTATTGCCACTGCTTGCACCATTCCCCAATGCGCCCCAGGTAAGCGTGCTGCTGGAGGAGAGGAACGCAGCGCTTGTCCCGGGAGCGACTCGCTTGATTAGCTGGAACGGGCTACTACTGGCCAACGTCGTGGCCATGTTCATAAACATGCCATAACCCGCGTAGGTGCTGCTGCCCGGGCTGCCGTCCCCGGTAAGTCGTGCACCTGATGGGCTATCCACGAGAGCGAGTCGCAAACCGCTTCCGCTGGTGCTGCTCCCGTTAACGCCGGAAGGAGTAAATACCCATGTAACCTTAATCGCGTCCCCTGCGCCGGCCAAAGTGACCGGGCTAGCCTCCGGCGTGAAGTAGGTTGTCCATGAGGCCGAGGAAGTGCCATTGGCCGGCATTGTTCCGACCAAGTGACCGGTACTCACAGTCAATGTACCGTTCGCATTGTACCAAACAGACTCCAGATCTCCATCGTTATCGGCATCAGTGCCGACCACTCCGTTATTCTCGGCGTATCCATTCGCTGCGGTGGGATCGGTCCGCGTACCGTCCTGCCACGTGTCGTTGACCAGGAGGTTGGCATGGGCGGATAGACCGAGCCCGACCATGGTGCCGATAACAAAAACCCTTAAAAAGGTATGCCTCATAATGATTTACTTCCAAGACCCGTCACCATCCCGCTCCGGGCTGCGCAAAGCGGGAGCTGTTTAGATTCAATAGTTTATCCCTATCCAGACGGTAAAGTCCACGCCAGCGGCATAGCATGGCTGTTCATTGAGCGAAAACGCTCCTAGAAACGCCTGTTAGGTCTTCGTTTGCGTCCCGCGGGTGTCAGGGCACCAACCGGACGCGGTAGTAACGTGCTGGGTTGTTGGTCGCACCGCCACTATCCGCGTAATTGGTGGTTGCGTCCCCACTACCCGTGATGATGATTGGTCCGCTGATATCAGTAAAGTTGGTTGAGTAACCGCCACTCCCGTCACCGCCGGTCGCCTGAACAGCATTGGTGTGGGCGCCCGCCGTTGTCCATGAGATCGAAACATCACTATCCTGCTTCACTGCGGAGATGATCCGCAGCGCCGACGCCGGATTGGTCGGATTGAGACCGGCAAGGAATTGGTTGGTGTTGCTCATTCCCTTGCCCAGCGGATCAGCGTCCGGCCCGCTGAAGGATGGGTTGGCCAGTTCGTCCGGTGTGAAATACTGGTTCTGCCACGCCGCAAAGGGATCCGTATTCGTTGGCACATTTACCGTAAGCGTGGCACCGGCACTATTGGTCGAGCCAACACTATTACTGACGATGGCCGAATAGATCCCGGCGTTGGTCGCCTGGATATTCGCGAGCGTAAATAGGAAATTGGTGGCACCGGCAATCGGACTGTTGGTATTGAAATACCACTGATAGCTCAATGGCGCGCTGCCCCCGGCCACAACCGTGAAGCTGATGGTGGTATTCTGGGAAACACTCTGGTTCTGAGGGCCCGCGACAATGACCGGCGCCGTCGGCGCATAGGACGTCACCAGCCAGTTTGTCTTGGCCCAGGTCAATACTCCCGCGCCAGCTCCTGCCGTGGGACTGGTGACGATGCCCTGTAACTGGCTCGGATCATCCGGGAAATAAGTGTACGGCAGTTGGTTGCCGGCCAGATTCCACGAGAAAGGAATGATTGGCGCCTGGAATGGGCCCAGTTGACTGCCCGGGTCGGTGCTGTTGCCGCGCGTCACGGAGCCATCCGCCGGGTTCACATAGATTGTATCCAGCGCCAGGATCTTCCCGGTGTATGCCGGGTTCGAAGGATCGGTCTGGTTGTTCCGCAGTGGTGTGATGCAGTCGATGTACACCGATTTCTCCACCAGCGTGGCCCCATTCTCGGTGGAGATACTTCCGTTAAGGAATGGATTGAAGCTATAGGAACTGCTGAATGGGTGCGAGTCGCGAAGATGTTTGGCGGCGATTCCCGCCGTGTCGTCCACATAGATGTTGTAGTCATGCACATTACCGCCGCGCAAACGGGGCAACCGATCCCATGGATTGATGAACCACTCGTGGTGCAGTGTGACGGTGTGCAAAGCATTGTTCGGGTCCATGTCATTGGCGCCGATCAAATGGGTCTTGTCGTGCCCCTGAATCACGGTGACTATGTCAGTACTGCTAAACCCGGCGGTGCGCAGGGTGTTGTACATTACGTAACTCGCCTTGTTTGATTCGAGCGCGTTGATCTGCTGCCACACCCAACTGTTATTGTTGGTCGCGCCGTCATCACCCGTGTACTTGCACCAGGAGATGGTAATCCCCGCGCTCCCGTTCTTGATGTCCACGATGCCATCATAGGCTTTCGTAAACGTACAGTGATCAATCCACAGGCCGGTGATGGAACCAGAGTCACCGATGGTCATGAAGTCCCAATTATTCTTGTCGTAATTGCCCTTGGTAGCTTCATCCCATTCCCACAGTTGGTCGAACTTAAGATTGCGGACGATGATGTTGGAGCCAGCCTTGATGTTCAGGTGCGCGTGGCGGATGGTCGAGCCGTTGGCGGAAAAGATTGTCAGCCCGTTTTTCTTTTGGATATCGATGAGACTGACCCCGGTCGTCAACAAGACGGGGTGCAGCAGCGGCGTGGAATCTGCGCGGAATGGCTCGCTCGTGGCCTTGGCGGCTGCCGGGATTTCATTATAACCAAGGTTCAGATCGTTCATGATCTCGATGACCCTGACCGTCTTGCTGATGAGCGCGTTGGCAAGATCGATCGCGGTAAAGACCTTCGCGTAATTGGGATCTGTATCCGCTAAAACACCGCCACCCGTGGTGCCCTGGCCGAAGCCGACCAAGTTATAGGCGCTCAGAGGCACGGGCACTGGTGGTGTCACGGTCAATTGGGCTGTTCCGCTAGTTGTCCCACCGACATTGTTGGAGGCAGTGACGGAATAGTTCCCATCGTCGGTAGTCTGCACATTGGTAATGCTGAACGTGGTGGCGGTCGCACCCGCAATCGCCACATTGTTCTTGCTCCACTGATACGTGATCGGGGCCGTGCCGGCGGCTGCGGCAGTGAAATTAACTATCGTCCCCGCCAGCGCGATCTGCGAAGATGGCTGGCTGATGAACACTGGCGCGACAGGGTTCGTGTTCACGATTAGAACTGCGTTGGAACTCGTAGCCGTGCCCGCAAGATTGCTCACCAACACCGAATAATTACCTGCCTGGCCCGGTTGGATATTGGTCAGTGTCAATGTCGAATCGTTTCCGCCGGTAATTGTGGTCGTGTTGTTAAGGAACCACTGGTAGGTCAGGGGCTGGGAGCCGCCCGCGACCACGTTGAAACTGAAGCTGCTGCCGGGCAGAACAGTTCCGCCCTGCGGTTGCGTGCCGATGCTGGGCGCGGTTGGGATGGTCACCGAGAGATTGGCAACGCCGCTGGTATCAACACCCGAAGTATTTGAGACGATGACGGAATATTGGCCGGAATCTGAAATCTGGCAATTCGTGAGTGTCAAGGTGGCACTGGTCGCATTGGTCAGCAGCGTTATGCCGTTGTAATACCATTGATAGCTCAACGGCGGTGAGCCGCTCGCGAGAACCCCAAACGAGGCGTTCTGGCCCACGAACACCGCCTGGTCCTGCGGGTCTGATGTGACAGTGGCGGGCGTGTTTGCCGGGATGAATTCAACCTTTGCTTCCTGGAAAGTAATTGTTGTCGCCGTGGAAGCCGCTGTCAGTGGACGCAGGCCGATCCCATCGAAATTAAAATTCGTGGCCCCGGTATCGGTTTCACTCGTAATCAGAGTCGCTCCGTTGGCGGTATTCAGCCAGGAAGCCGTAATCGCCATCGTATTGGTAGCCGTGCGTTGCAGGGTAATCTGCAGGATGTAATTCGTGCCGTTCGAGAACCCGGGAAATGCGGTGACGTTCCCGGGCCCGGTGCCCAGCGAAGTATAGTCGCTGCTCGTTCCTAACAGAGAATTGTCCGTCAAAGTCGTACGTTTGCGAATGTCCATCGGGGTGGAGTTGTTGAACTGTGGACTCATGTTTTGTAAAAGCGCATATCCTTGCACCCCGGCTCCCTGAGAACTGCTGCTAAAACCGTCCGCGGTCACCCGCTTGGGAGAAAGTGTTGAGTCGGCAAAATCAAATAACCCGATCCGAAACCCCTGCGAAGTATTCGATGCGGCCAGGCCGCTGAACGTCAGGTTGAATGTGGCTGTGAGCGCGTCACCGACACCCAGTTGCACGGGACTGGTGCTGTTGGTCGTATAATACGTGAGCACCAGGATAGCGCTGCTGCCCATTGACAGGTTCATCGATCCCGGCGTCGCCGCCAGCGATCCGCTACTGGACGCGAACCATGCGGACTCAGTCGGCAGGTTCTGGGTCGTGCGCAACCCATCGCTCCAGAAGTCATCAAGATAAACGGTGGCGAAATTGGAAGCGGTCAGTCCCAACAAAACAACCAGCATCAAAATGATCCTGTATATACGTTGCATATCCACGTGCTCCTATTCTCTACATCCGCGCGAATGTTCTATGGCACCAGCCGGACTCGATAATACCGCGACAGGCCATTCGTCACGCCGCCAGTATCCAGGTAATTGGTTGTTGCATCCCCGCTGCCCGTAATAATGACCGGACCACTGATGTCCGTAAAGTTGGTGGCATAACCGCCATTCCCATCACCGCTAGTGGCCTGTACGGCGTTGGTGTGGCCGCCCGCTGTCGTCCATGTGATCACGACGTCGCTGCCTTGCCGCATGGCGGAGATGATCCGTAGCGCCGAAGCCGCGTTGGTCGGGTTGAGGCCCGCGAGAAACTGATTTGTGTTGCTCATACCTTTGCCCAACGGATCGGCGTCCCCCGCCGCCTGTGCGCAGTTGGTGCAGCCAAAATATTGCAGTTGCCATGCCACGAACGGATCGAGAACCGTGACCAGATTCAACTGAAAGTTGGTGCCATCGCCACCCGGGCCGCTCGCAACCAGCGTCACCGAGTACGTGCCAACAGCCCCGTACGTGTGCACGAAGTTAGCGGCTGCCGCCGTGTTGGTTGTACTGCTGTCGCCAAAGTCCCAGAACAGATTAGTGATCGATCCCGTTGAAGTATCCGTGAAGGTAACTCCCAATGGCGCAACGCCCGAGGTCGGAATGGCTGTGAAACTGGCTGTCGGAGATGCTGCAGAACCGGAAACATCCAATTTCACAAGACCAGCGGTATTGGTGTTAATCACATACGTGAAGTTGGTGTTCGGCGTGGTGCCGATCGTGACGCCGTTGTACGTCAGCGCGCCGCCGTAGGTGAACAGTGTGTACGCGGTATTGGTGAACCCGCCAGCGTCGATTACATTGATCGTACCGCCCAAGGTCAGGTTTCCACTCACCACCGTCAGGTCGCTATTCGTGCCCAGCTCGTATCGCAAGACCGCGCCGCCATTGACTACCACATCGTTGCTGATCGTCAGTGTGCCGGGACTATTCCCCGGTGCCAGTGTACCGCTCACGGTCAGCGATCCACCGATGATACCGCCACCGCCCAAGGTCCCGGCGCTGACGACGGTGACCGCACCCGCGCCGGTCCCACTGCCGGTGGTGTTGTTCACCAGCAGAGTCCCGTTGCTCACCATCGTGCCGCCGGAGTAGGTATTGGCACCAGAAATCGTGAAGCTACCACTCCCAGCCTTCGTCAGGGCGACGGTGTGGGGTGTGCTGAGACTTGTCCCATCGGTGATCGTGCCATCAAATGTCGTGTTCGAGTTGAGGCCGCCAATGGCATAGGTGTCGATCCCCGGCCCGGTCTGGTCGCTGCCGGCCAGGGTCGACGACGTCCCACCCGAGAGAGCGCCCAGTGAAATCATGATGCTATTTGTCGCGTGGTTGTTCAGGATTCCCGAAAGGCCGTTTGCGAACACGGCATTGCCATCGCCCCAGGCATTCGTTCCCTGATCAAAGCGGAGAATGCCGCCGTTGGCGTTGGAAACCGTCCCGCTAAAGCCCGACCAGTTACCCCGCACCGATAACATGCTGAACGACGGTGTAACGAAACTGAGCGTCAACGGTCCGGGACCAGTCAGTACGCCGCTAAATATGTTGGTACCGGCGCTGACCACGAAAGTGCTGGCTGCAAGAACATTCAGTGGGTTGGAATACGTAATGGAACTCTGACTGAAGGTCAGCGTACTGCCCGACAGTGTGGTGGAACCGATGGCGAGTAGGTTGGTGGTGACGACACTCGCGTTGCCGTTGAAGAACGCGAGCGTATTGGTCCCGAAGACCAGCGTATTCGTGCCATTGTAGGCCAATCCGGTCATTGTCACCGGATTCGCATTGAGGGTGCTATTGGTAACGGTGACCTGAGCATTGTAGAGCGTCAACGTGTTGGTGCTGGTGGTGGGCAGGGTCAGGGTGGAGTCAGTGATTTGAACGGCCTTGCTGTTATAAATACAAAGCGTTTTGTTATGCGTGGCGATACTGACTTTCGAGATGTTAACGTTGGACACGAGCGATTCCGGTAATCCCCAAATGATTCCCGCGATATTTGCGCCGATCGAAGTCACCGTCACGTTGCTGATGGTGATGTTCTTGAAAATCGGGGTCGTACCGGTAACGGTGTGGACCGTGTCCGTGGCCGCCATGAAAGGACTGACGTTAATGCTACTCGAAGGCGAGCCAATTTGATGATAGTAGGGGTAGATCGCGACGAAGAAATTCACATTGCTCATGACAAGGTCGAGATACTTCAGGTCATGAATCGAGCCGCCGATGTCGCGGTCGGTCTTCATATGTATGCCATACTCGCAGCCATTCCAGGTACAGTTGCTTACGATAAGATTGTTTACCCCGGCTTGCGTGGGACTGCCAATCGACAGGCCATGACCACTACCGAAGAGGCAGTTGGTAATCGTGATGTCCGACGCCAACGCCGAACTGCTACCAATCTGGATATTGTCATCCCCGTCGCTGATGGAACACCCCTGGATCAACACATTCGTGGAGGCCAGATCGATGCCGTCCGTGTTCTGCGAGCCGCTCGCGGTGGCGATCTTGATATTCTGGATCGTCAGACCGTTGTTGTTGTTATGCACCATGATATGAAAGGTGGGCGGGTTCTGGAGCGTCACGCCCTGAATCAGCACCCGTTTACTGCCGTCGTACTCGATCATGTTTGGGCGGTTGGCAACCGCATTATTGCCGCCCGAAGTGCCCCACCAATTCGTCGTGGTGCCGGAGATAAATGAGGCATGGCCATCGATCGTCCCCGCGCCGCTGATCGCGCTATCAGTAATCGTGCCCCCGCTCAAGAAGGTAATCGTGCTCGGCCAATTGGCCATGGAGAGCATCGTCAACGTCGTGTTGGTGTCGATCAAGAGATTGACGTGGCTCTTGAGCGCAATTGGTCCGGACAAATAGTTGGTAAACGTCCCAACGGCCCGCACGCGAACGGTGCCACCCGTGGCGCCTGCGACGATATTCGTCGAGATCATGTTGATGGCCGCTTGAATTGCCGCGGCGTTGTTGGAAACGCCGTCGCCCAGCGCACCACCGGCAAACACTGTGTTGGTCACGTCGAAGACGAGGTTGCTGTTGAAAGTCGGGAGCGGAGGGGTGCCGGCGCGTGCCAATCCAGCGGACACAAACAGCAGGAATGCGGCAAAAACGTGGTGCAACCCGGGCATTTTACTTAATGACCGCCCACCCCGGCGGTGCATACTCCGCCCTCGAACGATAACCCTGCTTCCCGTCATGGGGATACTATACTTCTAACAAACATTTCTTCCACTTCCGACGAACCTGCAACATGTTCGAATGGCCACCCACCTTGTCGTGGATGGCCATTCGCGATTATTGGCTTATTTATTACCTATGGCGCCAACCGCACACGATAGTAGCGAGACGGGACGTTCGTTCCGCCGCCCACATCCGTATAGTTCGTGCTCGCATCACCACTGCCAGTGATGACGATGGGCCCACTCAAATCGCTGAAGTTGGTGGTGTACCCGCCGTTCCCATCGCCTGCGGTCGCCTGCACAACATTGGTGGCCCCACCGGCCGTGGCCCATGTGATGACCACGTCACTGCCGGATCGCGCCACGGAGCTGATGTGTAACCCCGACGCGCTATTGTTCGGGTCAGTCCCCGCCAGGAATTCAGCGAGGTTGTTCTGGCCATCGCCATCGGGATCCGCACTCGCGGCCGCCTGTGGGCAGTTGGTGCAACCGAAGTGCGACAATTGCCACGCTTGGAATGCTGTGACCACGGTAATCAGGTTGTTCGAGACAATCGTGCTGTTGGCGCCGAAGGCGTTGCTCGCGGTCAAGGTTACGGTGTAGGTACCTGCCGCATACGAATGCACCAGGGTAGTCCCACCCGCCAGATTCGTTGTGGTGCTGTCACCAAGATCCCAGAACAGGGTGATGTTCGGCGATCCGCTCGATGTATCCGTAAAGGTCACAGCCAACGGTTCCGTACCACTGGTCGGTGCCGCCGTAAAGCTGGCCGATGGACCCGTGCCCACGACCGTCAACGTCGCGCTGCCGCTGGTGATTGAACCCGCGATATTCGAAACGATCACGGAATACCCTCCCGCGTCGCCTGCCAGCGCGCTCGGGATGACAAACGTGGGGCCCGTCGCACCGGTGATGGTCGCACCATTCTTGAGCCACTGATAGTTCGGATCGGGAATACCGGTGGCAGCCACGGTGAATGTCGCGTTGACGCCCGCTGTGACCGTCACGCTGACCGGGTTCGTCAAGATGTTCGGGGCGAGTTGCGGCACCCAGCCGCTGAGCCAGCAGGTCGGACTTAAGGCACACGCCAGATTCGGATCGCCATTAGTCAGGGTGACGCCGTTAAACGACAGCGGGCTGCCCGTGAGCAGGTCGGTGTCGTTGTAGGTCCACCACCGCAGATTCGGACACCCCGTAAGATCCGCCGCTGTCCAGCCCACGACATTGCTGTCGATTTGGCAATTGATAAAGGCGGCATTGCCATCGCAGAACCCGAGCGCGCGCCCGAACGTGGTATTAGTGACATTCGTGCCGCCTCTTGTAATCTGGCAGTCCACGAAGTCCAAGCCGTTGCTGCCGGCGGGAGTTCGCGGTTGGGTAATCGAAGCGCCGCCAGTCACCGAGCGGATTTCACAGTTTGTAGCGAAAAGATTCCCAACACCCCAGATGAAGTCCGTATCACCCACGATCAAGCTCTTGTAGAAGTATGCCTGCGAGCTGAAGTCGTTGATGAGGATCGTGTCCTGGAAGCTGTCCACTTCCGCGTAGTTGAGAATGAACCGCCTGGCCGCCGTATTGACCATGATTGCCTCGGCCTGTGACCCGCCCTTGGGCGTCATATTGGTCACGGTCATGTTCTCAATCGCGTTATCGTTGGCATTGATCTTGAAGGCCATACGATTCGCCGTGCTGCCGTTGATATTATTGTTATTGGGGTAACCAACGCGCGTCTTCGTCCGGTCCTGGCCGCGGAATGTGATGTTGTTCTTGAGCCGCGTGTCGACGATTTCCGTGTAGGTGCCGTTGCGGATATTGATCAACGTTGGCGTCGTGTTGTTCGCTGGCACTGAATCCACCGCGCCCTGGACGGTCGCGAAGTCGTCACTCTCATTGGTGCTCACAATAACATTGAGCGGATTAGCCGGGCCGGCGGGCTTGGTCGTGAAGACCCAGCCGTTTGTGCTGACGATGCCGGCATACAAGGCGCCGTTGGTATCGGTGAAGATGCCGGCGTCCACAGTGACAAAATACGTCTGGTTCGTACCCAACACGCCGAGATGCGGGTAGATCGCGACGGTCGTACCGGTGATGATGACCGGGAACGTGCTGAATGTTTCGCCGCCGATGGTGCGCGACTGCAGCACACCGAGACTTGTGTCGATTGTATCCACAGCCGACGCGGGATTGGTCACATTGTAAATCGAGACTTTACCAGCGCCGTTCAACACAGGCAGGCGGTCAAACGCCATGAACAGCGGCGTATCGTAACACACGCTCGGAGCGCCGTTGGCCGGCGTCAGCACAGCGGCCATCGTGGAATTAACCGTGAGTGTCACGTTGGTGCTATCGATAGTCCCCGCGGTGTTAGTGATTCGGACACGGTAGGTGCCCGCGTTAGCCGGAGTCGCGCTCGTAATCGTGTAGCATGTACTGGTGGCGTTCAGGATGGAGCTGTTTCCGAAGAACCATTGATAGGTCGGTGTCGGCACGCCATTGGTGGACACCACACAGAAGGTTGCGCTCTGCGTCTGCGTGACCACCAAACTTTGCGGCTGCGTGGCGATGATCGGGGCGACAATGACGTGCAACGTCTGGCTATTGGTTGCACTGCCCGAGCTGTTGGTCGCAATCAATGTATAGAGGAACCCGTCCTGGGAAAATTGAACATTCGTCAGGATGAGCGGAATGCCCGTCGCGCCGGGAATATCAATCCCGTTGACCTGCCATTTAACCCCGGGCGAAGGTGAGCCGGCAACCGAGGCATTGAACGTGCCATTGTTGCCCTGAATGACGGTCTGATCCGACATGCCACTGATACTCGGCGGAACGTTGCCATTTGAGACCGTGAGGCCCATGCAGTTCGTCGCCGAGCCCTGACTGTTGGTGGCAATGATGCAATAACTGCCGCTGTCGTTGGTCTGTCCATTCGAAAGAGTCAGCGTCAGGGTCTGGCTTCCGGCAATCGTCGAACCGTTTCCGGTCGCGCCGTCTGTGATATTATTGCCGTTGTACTGCCAGTACACTCCCGGTGTCGGCACACCGGTTACGGTGGCGCTAATGATGGCGTTACTGCCAACGAGGATCACCTGGTTCGTCGGGCCGGTCAGCCCCGGCACAACTTCTTGCGGGACGATCTTGAGAATGCCTTGGGGAAATTGCGTGAGGTCATAGCGCAAGCTCGGATCCAGTGCCGGCAGGTTGCTGGAGGTAAAGCCGCCGCTCAAGGCTCCCGCCGCGAAAATCGTGTAAACGTCGCCCGCCGAAAGAGGCGCAGTGCCGTTGGTGACGATCGTGATCGTCCCGGCGTTGGCCAGGGTGCCAAGGACGTTGAGAAAATCATTGCTGCCGGACTGACTGCTGTCCAACTTGATTCTGGTCGTCGTGCCCGAGACGAGAGAGAGGTTGTTGGTGAACGTAAGCGTTCCTACCGAGCTTCCCGAACCAAGTGACAGCGCCGAAGTACCCGCTGTGTAGGCAGTATTGGCCGCAATCGTACCGAAGCCCGTAATCGCGCCGGCGTTATTGGTTACTCCCACCGATGCCCGCAGCAACCCACCCGCCATTTTCAGCGAATCCCCAGCAGCGATGGTCACCACGGTAACGTTGGAGACCACTCCATTATTACCCACGACGAGTGAATTGTTTGACCCAACGCCAGTGGTATTGCCGACCTGAATGATTCGTCCGCCATTATCCCAGATGCCGCCACCTTGTACGGTCACTGTATTATTTGACGAACCGCTGCCAGCGCCAATCGTGGCGGTCTGATTCCTGGTGAATAGCTGCCCGCTCGAGTCCACAATGACTGAATTAAAGCTGGAAGGAGCCTGGAAACCCAATTGGAAAGTGCTCATCACGGTCATGGAGGCCGAGTTGGATATCGCCAACGAGCAATTGTTGGCCAGCGCTACGTTACCAATCGACATGCCGTTCGCATTTGACCACGACGACCCGGAACCGCTCACAACCAGTTGTGAAGGGGTTGCACCGGCATTATTCGCTATGACCGTAATACCCCCGACGAACGTGCCGTTGGTGAAAAAGATGGATGTCGCGGCACCCGAGTTGCGTCCAACAGTCATGCGAGCATTGCCCGTTGGCGCGCCAGCATTGGTGTTGTACATGCTTCCACAAGCAATGTAAACGATCGTGGTCCCCTGTTGGCCAAACACGAAGTCCGAGCCGCTGGTTGTATTCCCATTGAGGCCCACAAATGTGTTCGTTCCAAAGTCCAGGGTAAGATTGAGGGTTTGGCCACCCCCGCTGGCACCGATTTGAAACGAGCCATTGTTCAAGAAATTGTTGGTCAGCCGCAGGGTCTTCGTCGCCGCCTGTAGAATCGTAAAGGTGTCGAGGTTTGTCCCGGGGCCACCGACCGGGCTCCAAGCGTTGGGATCACTGAGGAAAGCGGTGGCTGCAGTATTGGTAAAATTGTACGTGACCTGCGCCTGCGTGTCACCCACACCTATGAATAGGGCCAATCCAACGGCCATGGCTCCCGCCGCGAGTGACTTCAGGGATTTGCGGAAATTGTGCGTGGTCACTCGGAGCGGATGTGGCATGGTCATAGGATTTTTCCCTCTCGCGATACTTCAACCAGTTTTAAAACAAACAACTCACCAAGGTGGTGTGCATCTCAACCACACATTTGTTTCAACCGCGATCCCTGCCGTAACTGCGCTTTCAACTTCCTGGTTAGACAACTCTAAAAACTTCCCAACCCCTCACCGCTCCCAAACTTAACCGGCGCCAAACCCACTTCAATTCATCGCCATCCAGAACTTCGAATCGACAGCACCACCGCAAAACTTTCCAGGTGAAAATCTCCCACCAGACCTTCTCCCCGCTAATTCAGTTGGGACGCCGGGTTGGCTGGACTGCCAGAATCCATTGCCGTTACCTGCTGCATGGTTTGCGCTTCGGCGTGGAAATCACCAAAAAGACAATTGACAACCGAATTATGCCATTGGATTGGCGGGACAGGGTCACCTGCACCCGACGCCGGCGAGCTCACCTTGCCGGCAAACTGACCGCTATGCATGGTGTTGTAGCACTCAATCAGCAACACGAATTGAGAGGGGTTGGGGCAGGACGTCAGGTTCGGCCAATAGGGATTCGTGGGGGTACCGTAAAAAGGGTTAGTGAACCCAGGCGACGGGGCAGTATCCGCATCCTTATAAGCCAAGCCCTTGCGATAGGTCCCAACGGGCATATTATAGGCGAGACTTGGAGGGTTCATGCGCGCCACTCTTGCCGGACACGCTCTCATGACACGTAACTTCTCCACAGCATTGCTACTTCCTATGTACTGCATCAGAGGGGTATTGTTGTCAGTAAAGTGCACACCGCCTGCGTCGTAGAACATCGTGCCGCCCCAATCGTCAGCATACATGTTTAAGGCCAGTCCCCACTGCTTCACATTAGAGATACAAGAGGCTTGGTAACCTTTCTGGCGCGCCTTGTTCAGCGCGGGTAGCAACATCGCCGCCAAGATGCCGATAATCGCAATGACCACCAGCAGTTCAATGAGGGTAAACGCGTTCTTTTTGGTTTGATTGGACTGCATATATCTCCAGTGCCTCCGTGTTTCAGATGACCTCATCCACATTCCGTCTTGGCTTGTTTTGCGACCCGTTTAGCGGCACGTTCTCATTCCAAACACAACGGGCCACGGCTATTTAACCTGCACCCTTTTCGCGGCGTTTGCAAGAATTTAAGGTTCGTTTTGCATGGATTTGAAGAGCTTGTTCGCTCAGTGAGCAGATATGCTAGGCTCCGAAGTGGGCGATTTTATTCAGATGCACACCCCTGCTCGGGAAGCGCATGTTGTGCTGCATCTACGGCCATGGTGGCGCTCCACAATCCCCCGCCAAACCGCAACTCCGGCGCGAATACTCCAAGCAGATGTTCTTGTCATTTGTTCTGGCTAACTCGATAGCATCTCCCATCTAATACACTACAATCGCTCCCGCTGCGCTATTCTCAGCATGTCCATTCGATCTCTTCTTCCAAGGAATAGTGTAGTTCGATCCGCAGTTAACTTGACCCGGCATTCTACGCCCCAGAAAGAGCACCTCATCAGCTCACCCTGAAGGCGAATGGTCAACAAAAGAACCTCAAATCGCGGGGGTGTGCGCCACCTTCCCATCTTTGGATGGTTGCGACAGAATTGCGCAGTCGATTTGCGAAAACATGCTAACGTTTCCAAACTTGTTCGCTTGCGTGTATACGGAGACCTTTCCCATACCGCGCTGGAAACGCGACCTAGCATCTTTCTTCACTGAAAGAATACGCTCCTGAAATTCAAGGGTTTCCGCTGCAAATCACTTGCAAACCTGGCAGAGCGAATGCATACTTTTAGGCACAAGAGCATACACTCCGACGGGGGTTTGTTCTGAAACGACGGGTGCAGAAAGCCTTGCAGGCATAACGTGGTCAGTGAGGCCGGACAAGAGATCAAAATCAAAGGGCGAGGTCTATGATGAATCAGCTATCAGGGGTCGGGCACACTTTTCGGAAACTTACCAAAAATCTTCTGGGCGGAGCGTTGCTTTTGGCACTGGGCTTGGCATTGGGTAGCAACACGGCACGGGCGACGAACGAAACCTGGATCGTGAACAGTGGGACTTTTGGCACTGCGGCGAACTGGGATACGGGTTTGGCACCGGTGGACGGCGACGTAACTTTTTTCACAAACGAGACGAGCATCACGGTAAGTCTCGGCGCCAACACACCCAACCTCCTGAGCACTGTCATCTCCAACCACACCGGCGTGGTTACGATCAATCCCAACGGATTGACGTATCGCGTCACAAATACCTTCCGTGTGGGCGTCGCAGATTCTATATCAACAGTTTTTATAACGGGCGGGACGCTCGCCGTTGCCGGCGTGACGGCTGTCACCGGCCAACTTCGTATCGGGGATTCTGTGACGAACGTTCCCGGTTTATTCTGTACTGGTACACTCGTTGTCACCAACGGAACGGTGGCGGCTGACGCGGGCATCGTCGGAGCAAGTAGCAATTCGGTCGGCACGCTGGTCATCACCGGCAATGGTGTGTACACGGACGGCGGCACAGGCAGCGGCAGTACCCTTACCATCGGCTCATCCAGCGGGTTGAATCGGTTGATCATCACGAATGGTGGCAGACTCTTCGTCGACGGCACGATTACGGTCGGTAACGGCATTGGCCTTACCAACAATTCCATGCTTCTCTCAGGTCCGACCAGCGGCGCAACGATAACCTCCGCGGGGGATCTCAAGTTCAGCGGAAATGGCGGCTCATTGATCATCTCCAACGGCGCCAAACTTTTCGAAACTGGCTCCTTTCTCTTCGGCGGCACTGCCAGCTTCAACACCGGAGTCGTCACTGGCGCCGGCTCGCAGTTGATCGCGCAAGGTAGTGTTCAGATCGGTCTGGGTGGCGCGGGTGCCACCAATAACCTCTTCACCGTTCAAGATGGCGCTTTTATCAGTTGCGGCGGCACATTTGCGTATGGGAACAATTCCAGCAACATCCACAATGGCTTCGTCATGGGCGGGACAGGTCTGACGAGCACCGGGTCGTTTGTCGTGGTGCGAAGTTCGTCAGTCAACACGAACCATCAAGACAACTTCATCATAGTCACGAACGCATTTATGTCCTGTAACTTCCTGAATCCGCAAGGACCGATAGAAACCATTTCCGTCAACGGCAAAGGGACTCTGGTAGTAACCAATAGCATCAGTCTCGGGGTTCCTGCCGGCAACTCCAACAGCATCAACGTGGCTGGCTCGATGGACATCTTGCGCGTTGACAACGGCACGCTCCTCAACCCTCTTACCTCCGACAATGTCGGTGGCGTCAACCTCGGCGGTACGGGTGGCAATAACCTGATCGTCACCAACGGCGGCGTGTTGCTGTCGGGTAACGGCACAATTGGCGCAAACAGTTCGCTGAATACGGGCATTGTGATCGGCGCCTCGTCGGTCTGGTCCAATTCCTCCTCGGTGGCCAACTACACCAATCACATCATTGTCGGTACGGGCACTGGGGGCACGAATTTCCTGGGCGTCTTTGACGGCGGCAAGCTCTACAACAACGGCACCTTCAGTATCGGCAACAACATAACCTCGGTGTTCAACACGGTGAAGTTTGGCGGCCCGGGCGCCGCGGCCATTGTCGTCAACACCGGTTCGCTCAACATCGGCGCCGCAAGTAACACCTTTGGCAATGTGCTGACCATCACCAACGCATCGGTGACCATCACTAATCTGAACGTCGGCAACAGTGCCGCAATAAGCAATTCTCTCGTGCTTAATGGCGGCGCACTTTCCGTCGGGTTTATGCGCGTTCGACCGACTAATACGGTGACCTTCTCCGGTGGTGTACTGAGTGCTGGTGGCGCCACCGTCGATAGCCACCCCGATATCCCCGGCACCTTTGCAGTCGGTGACGGCACGGCGGCCAGCGGGGCAGTCTACGAAATGGCGGCGGGCGGCACCGGCTATCACAATTTCAATAGCGGCGGCTTGACGGTGACCAATAACGCCACCCTACGCGGGGGTGGCACAGTCGCCGGCAATGTTACCAACCTTGGCATATTCTCTCCGGGAATCGGTGCCGCCGTCGGTACTGTCCTCTTCAGCAACAATCTCGTGTTTGGTTCCTCCGCGGTGCTCAACTATCACTTGGGCACGCTCCAGGACTCGGTAGGTGTGAGCAATAGTTTGACGCTGGCCGGCACGGTCAACGTCACCGGTGGCGCCGGATTCGGCGCGAATGTTTACACGCTGTTCACCTACTCCAATCTGGTGTCGAGTGCCCTGGCTGTGGGCACGTTGCCCGGCGGATTCTCCGCCACAGTTTCCAATGATCCGGCCACTACACGGATCTTGCTGGTCGTAACTGCCGGTGGCGGCGGCGATCCCTACAGCACCACGTGGGCGACGCATTATGGCCTGAGCGGTGGTAATGCGCTTGGCACGGCGGACCCGGATGGTGATGGCATGAATAATACGAACGAGTTCCTGGCAGGATTTAATCCGACCAGCAGCGGGGCGTATGTTCACATCACGAGCATCTCCAAGACCAATGGTGGTGCAGACATCCGCGTGGATTACCTGGGCGCGAGTGGCGACAGCACTTACACGGGTGGCCCCGCCTCCCGCACGAACGTACTGGAGTTCACCACCGGCACGGGTGGCAACTACAACAGCAATACCTTCGTAACCGCCAACGTGACCAACATCCTGAGTGGCGGCACCGGCCTTGGCACACTGACCAACATGGTGGATCCGGGCGGAGCGACCGGCGCAACGCGATACTACCGCGTCCGCGTCTTGGTGCCGTAGTCGGCCAGTATTGTAGCGGCGGTCTATGACCGCCGACGTTGCAGAGGCGCAGTTTGAAAGCAAGGGCGTCCCGCTGGATAGCGGGACGCCCTTCTGCTTTTTACATGCACCGTTACCGGTTGTAGAGGCGATCCTTTCAACCGCCGCGGACACGTCTGCGGCCGTCTGCAAACGCTTGCTCGCAAGATCGAGATTTGGATGAAACCCCTCACTCATTTAACCCTTTCGCATTACGATACTTGCCAGACCATTCAATGACGCAAGATGCTACTAAATAGGCGCGCGCGGTCGGCTGGTATGTCTTGCAAATGCACTGCAAATTTCATATTCTAGTAAAGTAGTTTATCGGCCCAATAGCGAGTTGGGCGAGAGTCCGATGGAGAACGTTGTAAGTGATTACAGCGTTTGCGATGTTAAAGGGTATAGCGAGTTCAAACACGGGAAAGGGTGAGGATCATGTCTAAAAGGTATTCATTTCTAGCGGTTACACTCATAGTCACGGCGACGTGCGCCTTGGCGCTGTCCAGTCATGCGACTACTACTACTCTGGTCAATGATACGTGGCAGGATGGTACCCGTACGGATCCGGCGTCGCCGACGTACGCGGAGAACAACGGCACATCAGCAACCGATGCTGATTCCGATGGCAACCTCGAGTCCGCTTGGTTTGCATCCAACAGCGCGAGCTTGACTGTCGCCGGCCCTGGCGATCTGCGAGGTGCCGTACCCACAACTTCCCTCTCGATGTATACGTATTTCACGCAGCCGACGACCCCGGTCACGTTGGCCAATATTGGGGATGAACTCAAGCTTACTTGGCAGTTCACCCCGAACGGCACAATCACAGTCAACACAAGCCAGGGTTTCTTGCTGGCTCTTGGTCTGACGCCAAACGGCTCACGAAACACTGCCGACGGTGGTATTCAAAGTGCCAATTACACGAATAGTTTTGCCATGTTCATGAACATGTCCTCAACCATGGGCAACGGCAATTCCTTCCAATTAAGGAAGTGGGGGCTTGCTGGCTCCGGCGCGTTCTTGGGTACATCCGGCAACTGGACGGCCCTTACGAATGGCGTTGCCAGTGGCACGACCGGTTATACTGTTGGTACCCAGTACACCTTCGTTTACGATCTGACGATGACTGCCGGTGGTTTGCAGGTTGTCAGCTCGATGTCGGGTGACAATATCGGTGGCACGGGATCCATCTCGGATACCTTTGTTGATCCTTCGATTACAAGTGTGTCCTACGATACGTTCGACATTCGTCCAGCCGGCAGCGCAACCGGCGCGTCGCAGATCGATACCAGCCTATTCAAGGTAGATCTCACTACAGTTCCCGAACCTTCCACGGTGATGTTGGTCGGCGCCGGCCTTGGCTTGATGCTCACCTTGGCACGCCGCCGTCGCAGCTAAACCGGCGAGTAAAACCTACGAATACCTCGAAGGGCGTCCCGTTGAAAAACGGGACGCCCTTTTGATTTGTTCAACAAAGGACGGGTGTCTGACGGTGGTTACTGGACGGTCTGCAATCGCGTGAGCCGGTTTCGAGCTTGTTCGTAATCGGGGCGAATCCTTAGCGCTTGCTCGTAGTGCCCAGCGGCTTCCCTCACCCTGCCCGTCTGTTCCAGGGCGACTCCGAGGTTGTAGTGCGCCTCAGCATAATGGGGCTTGATCCGCAAGGCCTGCTCCCAATGCCCCATCGCCTCCGGTAACCTGCCTTGCCGGGCCAGACCGAGGCCCAAATTGTAGTGCGCCTGCGCATAGTCAGGCTTGAACCGTAACGCCAGCTCCCACTCCGCCATTGCCTCCTCGGTTCTGCCCGTCTGCGATAAAACATTTCCCAGGTTGCAATGGGCATCGGCGTACTCGGGATTGAGCCGCAACGCCTGGTCGAACTGGTGGATCGCCTCGTTAAATCGGCCCGTTCGCTGCAAGGCGCATCCCAGGTTATTGTATGGCCAAGGAGCCGGATTCCTTGCCACGTTGTCCCGCCAGAGTGTTACATCGTCAGCATAGACATGCCCACGTCGCCAAGTGGCCGCACCCAACACCAACAGCACCGCCACGGAACCCACCCCCCCCCAATACAACCCATGCTCGCCCAAGCGACGGCAGATCCTCTCCCCGGCGGCAACCATGAAAGCGATAACTCCGATAATGGAGTAGTACTGCCAATGATCGGCGACGAATGCGTGCCGATAAAATGGTTGATAAAAAAAACCCAACACCGGGAAAAGCGTCACGACAAAGTATCCCAGTCCGAATAATAACGACCGTCCCCACGTTTGGCGTTTCCACCAAAACATCACGAGCCCACCAATCAGAATGATTCCTGGCATGTAGGAAATCCAATTGGAGGTATTGACCTGCCATTTGGGATATACCACCATTAGGTCAATCGGCAGCAACGCCTTGGATAGGTAAAACCACGGTACCCAGCCAGCAGTTGCCAGGCGAGTTGCGAAACCAGTTGCGTGGACTCCGAGCCCTTCCGTCGCACGGTGATACTCAAACCACACATTCACCAATCCCATGATGAGCGAAAGGGCAAAGAACGGTACACTGTAGAGAAAGTCTTTCACCCGCAAACGACCGTGCATCCACCACACACAACCCAGCAGGACGACGGGCAACATGACGATCGCCGTCTTGCTTAGCAAGGCCAGTAAAAACGCCGCCAACGATAGATTAAACCAACGCCAGCTACCTTCCTCATCGAAACGCAAATATGAAAGGATCGCCACGGCGTAGAAGAACATCGACATTGTGTTCTTCTGCTCGGTGATCCAGGCAACTGTAGCGACGTTCACCGGGTGCAGAGCAAAAACCAGTCCCGCCACCAAGGCTCCCGGAATTTTGAGATGTCGTAGGATAATCCACACCAGGATGGCATTGGCCGAGTGCAAAAGGACGTTGGCGACGTGGTACCCGATCGCGTGATCACCCCATAACCGCCACTCGGCCCACCATAAACTCCACGACAGTGGATAGTATTCCGTGGCTTCGGTCGTAAACCAGAACCGTTGCAACCCGTCGCTGACCTTGATCAAAGGGTCGTTGACGAGCAGCGCGTAGTCGTCAAAGACAAAGCCCCCCCGCATCGCGGGTATGTACGTGATGAGTGTCAGCAAAACAATTAGCGCACAGCCCCAGCCGTAGGATCTCCACGCGTTCTTCATAAGCTTCCCAAGCATCTACTGCACCGTATGTAGTCGTACCAGCGCATTCCGTGCCTCGGTATAATCAGGGTTGAGCCGTAATGCCTCGCCATACTGCTGGATCGCTGCCGGCATCCGGCCCAGCCGAGCCAGGACATTTCCGAGATCGTAATGCACTGCGGCCAGGTCGGGCCTGACTCGCAGCGCCTGCTCGTAATGCGCAACCGCGTCCTCCAGCTTGCCAGCTTGCTCCAGAGCAACCCCGAGATTAGCGTGCGCCTCGGCGTAATCCGGATCGATGCGTAAGGCTTCCTCCCACTGCTCCATCGCCTCTGTCATGCGATCCAGTCGTACGAGTGCGGTTCCTAAATTGTAATGGGCGTCGGCGTAATCGGGGTCCGTTTGCAACGCCTGTTCGTAATGTCTGATTGCCTCCTCGTACTTACCTTCACGCTGTAAGAAGACCCCCAGACGACAGTGCGCGTCGGCCATATCGGGCTTGAGCTGCAGCGCCAGATTGAATTCATCAGTGGCCTCTTGAATCTCGCCGGCTTGCGTCAGCGCGATCCCCAGGTTCCTGTGCGTTTCGGCGGACGGTGCAACTTCTACGGCGTGTTGCGCATGTACGAGCGCTTCGGGAATCCGATTCTCATTCAACAACGCCTGCGCCAGCATCTCATTGGCCAAATCGGAATTCGGGAACTGCGCCAGCACACCGCGCCACAGCGTCTCGTCATTGCGCCAGACCAGTGTCTGCGCCCGCGTGCGCATTCCAAAGAAAAATAGTTCACCCACCAACAAACAAACCAGCCCGCATCGCCCAATCATCGGACTGCGCCTCCACAACCACACCACCGCACCGCCCGCCAAGACGAGCAAGGGCAGCATGGCCAGGTAAGCGTACCGGTCCGCCACGGCCTGTCCACCCGTCGGCGTCAACCCCGACACCGGCAGTACGAACAGCACATACGTCCCCCACCCTGCCATCAGCGCCGGTGCGCGGCGTCCGCGCCAAATGCACAACGCCGTGATGACCGTCACACCCAGCACCGACGCGAAGGCGAATGGTTGGAACATTGAAATGTTCACTGGCCGCGGATAGTAAGGCGACAGCTGTGTCGGCCAGGCCAGTTTGCATGGGTAGAACACCAGGCTCTGTGCCATCAGGAGCATGCGTTGCGACGGCCGGATCGTCTCCAGGGGCACGAGCAGGCCGCCGGTACGAGATTCTGTGATGATCGTCGTCACCGCTGCCGCCACGCCTACCGCGATCAGGCCCGCGTTCCGTCGCAACAACCGTCCCCATTTCGGTTCCCCGTCCCGTCGCGCCAAAAGGTAATCTAGCGCCAGCATCGCGAAAGGTAACGACACGGCCAGCGGTTTGCAGAGTAACGCCGCAATGAACATCGCCCAGACCAACCAACGTCGCGTACCGGCGACGTATGCCCAGAGACTGCCGATCCCGAATGTCGTGCACAATAGCTGCGTCCGCCCTGACATCCACGCAACCGATTCAACCTGCAGCGGATGAATCGCGAACACCACTGCCACACCGATTGCCAGCGCCAACCGCTCGCGCATCGTCAGCGAGCCCGCCACGACGCCGAGTATTGTCCTGAGAAAACCGAACACGATCGCGGCATTGAGCGCATGGTTCACGACGCTGGTTGCGTGGTGTCCCTGCGCGTTCGTTCCCCAGAGCTGATAGTCGAGGACATGCGAGAGGCGCGGCAGTGGTTGATAATACGGCTCCGTGCTCGTAAACGCCCAGCGGACCGCGCCCCAGCTCAACCCCTGCCAACGCACAGACTGTCGCAGGTATTCGTCATCGTCCATCCGCGTCAGGAACCCGCCGTTCACGGACGGCCAATGCAGCCAGAGCGCGCTCGCAAATATTGCCAAGGCCACTCCCAAAAGCGCGGCGCGGGTCACCTTCATCGGCCCGGAAGCGTAGCGCAACTTACCAGCTGTGACCATCCGATACTTGCGCCCTGTGCCCGAAAATGGGAAACTGGCCGGATGCATTTTGCGTCCCGCTGCTTGATAACAGCCATCCTCGCCGCTGCATCGATGCCGGTTGTCGAAACCCAGGGCAGTGAATCCGTCTCCACGAACAGGGCTTCGCCCACTGTGACGATCCCGAGTGAGATCACCCAGAAAGCGGTGCTGACAACCATGAAACGGGTTGCCGACTGGCAACTGGCCAACCCAAGTGCGCATCGCGCGACGGACTGGACACAGGGCGCATACTACGCCGGCATGATGGCGCTGGCGTCGGTCTCCACCAACGATTCCCGGTATCACGACGCAATGATGGAGATGGGACGGAAAAACGATTGGAGGCCCTCTACCAATCTTGTCTACCACGCGGACAATCACTGTGTGTTGCAGACGTATCTCGAACTCTTCCTGCAACATCACGATTTCCAGATGCTCGAGCCGGCCAAACAACGTTGTGACCAAATCATGGCAGCACCGCCCCCGGATGAAAACGATTTGGATTTTACCAAGCCCCACGCACAGGAAAAGTGGGTTTGGTGCGACGCGCTGTTCATGTCACCACCCATGTGGGCGCGGCTTTCCGCAGCCACCGGAGACAGGAAATACATGGATTTTATGAATGATCGCTGGTGGCGGACCTCCGACCATCTCTACGACAACCAGGAACATCTCTATTACCGCGACGATCGTTTCCTGACGAAACGCGAAGCCAATGGCAAAAAGATCTTCTGGTCGCGGGGAAATGGCTGGGTGATGGGCGGGCTGGTGCGCGTGCTGCAATACATGCCCGCCGATTATTCCGGCCGCCAGCGATATGTTGCCCAGCTCAGGGAAATGGCGGCGCGCCTCGTGGATCTCCAAGGTGAAGACGGCCTCTGGCGCGCAAGCCTCCTGGACCCAGGCAGTTTTCCCGCACCGGAGAGCAGCGGGAGCGGCTTCATTCTGTACGCGCTGGCCTGGGGAGTGAACCAAAAACTGTTGACTCGAGCGGACTACGAACCGGCAATCCGCAAAGCCTGGCAAGGGCTCGTGCGCTGCGTCGATGCCAGCGGTCGACTTGGATTTGTACAACCAATCGGAGCCAACGCGGCGTCATTAAGCGCAACCAATACCGAAGTGTATGGCGTCGGTGCGTTCTTGCTGGCCGGCAGCGAGGTTTACCATTTCGCCTGGCCACCCGGCCCCGAACCGCCCCTGAACATCGCCACACCAACGCCGGTCCCCTGAGCCTCGTATTGCGATGGGAACACGAACCTGATAGCCTCGTGAGTCTTAAAAAAGGACTGCCATGCAAACCAGAACTGTTGCCGATGCGACGCGGATGATGCGGATGACGACCGCCGAACTGCGCGCCAACTACCTCGTTGAGAATCTGTTTCAACCGGGAACGGTGCAACTGGTCTACACCGACGTGGACCGGGCGATTGTCGGCGGGATTGTCCCTACGACGCAAAAGCTCGCGCTTGAAGCCTCCAAGGAATTGGCGGCGACCTACTTTACCGAGCGGCGCGAGATTGGCGTGCTCAACCTCGGCGGCAAGGGCACAATCACCGTCGATGGCAAAGAATTCGCGCTGCCGAAGCGTTCCTGCCTGTATATCGGACGCGGAAGCCAGAAGATTGATTTCAGCAGCGCGGATCCGAAGGACTCGGCCTGGTTTTACCTCATCAGTTACCCGGCGCACACGTCTCACCCGACGCGGCTGGCAACCGAAGCCGACGCGGAACCCGTGGAACTTGGCTCACAACGGGATGCCAACCAACGGACGATCCTCAAATACATTCACACCAAGGGAATCACGAGTTGTCAGTTGGTGATGGGTTTCACGATTCTCAAGGAAGGCAGCATCTGGAACACGATGCCGCCGCATACACACGCCCGGCGGTCGGAAGTTTACTTGTACATTGACGTCGCCCCGGACGCCGCCGTATTTCATTGCATGGGCACCGCACAGGAAACGCGTCACCTGGTGGTGCACAATGGCGAGGCCGTGCTATCGCCGCCGTGGTCCATCCACTGCGGCGCGGGAACGCGAAACTACGGCTTTGTGTGGGCCATGGGCGGGGAGAACCAGGAGTTCACCGACATGGACCAGATCGCCGTGAAGGATTTGCGATGATCCCGGACCCCTTCCGACTCGACGGGCAGACCGCGCTGGTGACCGGCTGCCGTCGTGGCATCGGTCTGGCCTTTGCAGAAGCGCTAGCTGCTGCCGGGGCCGACATCATTGGCGTGAGTGCGTCGCTCAAGGATAGCGGCGAAGAAGTCGCGCAATGCGTGACCGCGTTGGGACGCAAATTCTCCGCGTACAGTTGCGACTTTGGCGATCGAGAGTCGCTCTACGAATTCGTCCGCCGAGTTATCGTCGAGAATGCGCCGATTGACATTCTGGTCAACAATGCCGGCACGATTCGCCGCGCGCCGGCGGCCCAGCATTCCGACGAAGATTGGGACAAGGTAATTGAAGTGAATCTTTCCGCCCAATTCATCCTCGCCCGGGAACTGGGCAAGCCAATGCTCGCGCGCGGACGCGGGAAAATCATTTTCACCGCCTCGTTATTGTCGTTTCAGGGTGGCATCACCATCCCCGGCTACGCCGCGAGCAAGGGTGGGATCTCGCAATTGACAATGGCACTGTCCAACGAATGGGCTGGCAAGGGCGTGAACGTCAACGCGATTGCGCCGGGTTACATCGAAACCGACAACACTGCGGCCCTCCAGGCCGACCCTGTGCGATCAAAGGCGATCCTCGATCGGATTCCCGTTGGGCGCTGGGGGCGTCCCGAAGACTTGCAGGGTGCAGTGGTTTTTCTGGCGTCCCGCGCCTCAGACTATGTCAACGGGACGATCCTCACGGTGGACGGCGGTTGGATGGGGCGTTAGGGCGGCTCATGCTGCGACGCGCCGCAGGTTCTCGTCGAGCGGTGTCATCTTCGGCATCAGCACGTGCGCCACTCCCAGCAGGATGAGATAACACGAGCCGGCGACCAAAAAGGCGAAGAAATAACCGGAAGGACCGCTCGACGTAAGCACCTTGCCCAAGCTGCGATCCGCCACGATGCCCGCCACAGCCCCCACCATGCCGCCAATACCGGTGACGGATGCCGTGGCCTTTTTTGGGAATACATCCGAGACAAGAGTAAACACGTTGGCCGACCACGCCTGGTGACCAGCCGCAGCAAGGGCGATCAGCAGAACGGAAATCCAATAAAAATTATCCGAACGGGCGCTCTTCATTAGCGCGGGCTCCATGCTCTTATACTGTTCCTTGCCGAGAACGCCGGCCACGGCAGCAAAGAACTCCTTCGCCGAGTTAAAGCTCTTCCCATCCAGCGTGTGCAAGGCCGCAACGGCCGTCACCGGCACAGTTTCCGTGGTCTTCTCCTTCCTTGTCTTACCATCCACAACAGTGATCTGTTCCACGGTGTAAGGGGTGTTCTGCAATCGCTCAAAAAAGCGCGCATTGATATCAAACCGTGTGCCTATCTGCGTCACAAACATCACCGGCAGGATGAACAGCGCGCAGATAAAGAGCGTCGTCTTACGTGCCCGGTTCACTGGCCAGCCCTTCTTGATGAAAAAGGACGACATCCACCCGCCCGCGACACTTCCGCCATCCGCAATGACGTAAATGGTAATCATCGGGCCGGCGAGACCACTCAGGCTCAACCCGAACCTGTCATAAAGAAACTTCCCTCCCCAAAACAGGTAAAACCACCACACGGCATCCGTCATTTTGACGGCGGCGAATGCCCACGTTTCCCGGAGAGGAATGACCTTCAACCACGACACTTTGCCGGTGGAAGTTTCGGCGACCGAATCGCTGTTGATGTAAGCCAGTTCCTCTTTGGACAAATCCGGATGTACTTCCGGGCGTTTGTAAAACTTCAGCCAAAGCACGACCCACACCGCGCTGAACACACCGGTGGTGAGAAAGGCAAATTGCCAGTTGGTGCCGTCCGGCAGTACCACCAACGGAATCACCAACGGCGCAAGAATCGCACCGACATTGGAACCGGCATTAAAAATACCCGTGGCGAAGGCGCGTTCCTTCTTGGGAAACCATTCACCGACAGTCTTGATGGCCGCAGGGAAATTACCCGACTCACCAAAGCCGAGACCAAATCGGGCCAGGCAGAATCCGACAAAACCAAAGGCCGGGCGAACCGCCGCGTGCAACATCCCGAAGATGCTCCAAATGGCAATCGAAAGCGTGTACCCGATCCGGGTGCCAAGTTTGTCGATGATCGCACCCATGACCAACATACCGATCGCATAAGCGATTTTGAAAGCAATATTGATGCTGGCGTAGTCATTGTCCGACCAGTTGAAAACCTTGTATTGCAGCGTCGGACCCAGCACACCGAGGACACTGCGATCCATGTAGTTAATGGTCGTCGCAGCGAACAACAGCGCACAGATGGTCCAGCGATAACGCCCCACGGGCTTCTGACTGCGTGATCCGGCGGTTCTTTGGGCTTCTGAGGCAATCATGGGCTTTTAAGGCTTGTTGGTGATCGCTGTATGACCGAGCCGCGATTGACAGGATAGGGATTGCCGCCAGCACGGTCAAGGTGGATTCCGTCAAGCGCCGCGCACAATCCGTCAACAAGCGAAGATGCTTGGTCGCGCGAACTATGACTGGACGGACTTCGGGCTCTTGCCAACAAAATGCTTGAACGCCCGGCTGAAATCGTTCGGGTGCTTGTAGCCCAGCGCGTAGGCGATTTCCTTCACCGAGAAGCGGTTCGACTCCAACAGCTCTTGCGCCCGAGCCATCTTCATTCGTTGATGATACGTCGCGGGCGATTCCCCATGATGAGTTTGAAACATCCGGGCGAGCGTGGCGGGGGAAATCTGCAGATACTCACAGAGAGCCCGGACCGGGTTCCGCTCCGCCAGGTTCTGGGCCATCCAGCGAACGGCCAGCTCCATCCGGACGGATGGTTCAGGGGGCTGCGTCTTGGGACGGATGAGCCGGGCAACGGTGACATCAATCGCGATGTGCAACTGTTCGATCGCCAGCTTCGTCAGTTCGTCGGGCCGCTCCACCTCCTGACGACACAACGTGTGGAGTTGCTCCAGCTTGTGCTGCAATCGCGGGTCGATTGTCCACTGTTGATAGGTGCCTGGCGCCGCGACGCACTCCGTACATCGGGGACCGCTACGCCAGATCCAGACGAGCAGGTCACACACCGCATCAGGTCGATCCGTCCAACCGCTGGCACAATCGGGATCAATCACCAGGAAGTCACCCGGATTCAAGACCCTTTCTTCCTGCTCCAGTATCAGGGTTGGGCTGCCCCGGCTGACGAGCACGTAATGCCAGCCCGGATGCCGTGACATGGGGATTGGGTTGCGCCCGTAAACACGATGCCCCCAAGCCAGGTAGAGTAGGTCCAACTGCGCACTTTCCGCGCACACCCAGCGCGGGCGGCCCGGCGGGGGCAAATGTAACGCATTCGGCAGCGTGCTCATGGATTCAGCCATCTAGTCTCCACAAAAATGCTCCAAAATACTACCAGAAACCTGTTGGCGAGGAAAGCACCGCGTTGTAAGATATCAACCATTGTCGGTACTCTTTAATTGACTGCCATTTACGATGAACACAGCATTACCTGTTCCACTGGGTCTTAAGAAGTCATTCGGTTTCGGTGATCGGTTAGGATTGGCAACGCCCGGGCATTTCGCAGCCGCCCGTAAATTTGATTTCGCCCCGATTTTTGCGCAGCAATCCATCCGTGAGATGGAACGCACCCGGCGGAAGCCGGAGGATGTGATTAAGGCAGCAACCGAAGCGCTTCACGAGCTCGGCAGCAATAGCGCGTGGGGCGCGGACGCCGACCATCTGAAATTGCCGGAGCACGTCGATCGCACCGCAGCTGCGGGCTTCTGTTTCTTCACGATCGACCCTTCTGCCCATGTCGGCAAAGGTGCGCTGACTTCCGAGTTGGAGAGCTTATATCTGGGTCGCAAGTTCGAGGTCCCTGCCTTGGGGATGCTGCAATTCGACCGCCGTACATTGCAGGGTGCCGCTGTCAAATACGGCGGCTCACTGGAACACGTCGGCGTCATGGGCCGTCACATCGCCAAAGTCATGGATTCGCGCCCGTTTGAGATCGAGGTAAGCGTGGATGAAACGGATGAACCGACCAGCGCGCTGGAACATCTCTTTATCGGACTGGAACTTCGAAGGCACAAAGTCCCCAATGTTGTCAGCGTTGCACCGCGGTTCATCGGAGATTTTGAAAAGGGCATCGACTACAAGGGCGATCTGAAGAAATTCGAGGCTTCCCTGCGCGATCACGTCGCCATCGCGAAGCATTGCGGCCCTTACAAAATCAGCGTTCACAGTGGCTCGGACAAGTTCGCGGCCTACCCCATCGTCGGGCGCGTGTGCGGCGAGTTGCTCCACGTAAAAACAGCCGGCACAAGCTATCTCGAAGCCCTGCGCGTCGTGGCCCGAACCGTGCCACAATTGTTTGCCGAAATTGTCGAGTTTTGCCGCAGCCGTTTCGCGACCGACCGTCGCAGCTATCATATCTCGACGTCCGACGCACAAGTCACGGCACTGCCGAAATTCAGCGGACCGAAAGAGGAAGCCGTGTTCCTGGATGAGGTACCAGGCAGGCAATTGCTACATGTTACCTTCGGTTCCGTTCTGACCGACCCGAATTTGAAACCACGGATTATCGAAGAGCTGCAGCGTCACGCGGCCCTACATGAGGAGTTGCTCGATCGTCACCTCACGAAACACCTCGCGCTGCTGACCAAGGGCTGAGACCATGTCCCCGTTCATCACCGAGGATTTTCTCCTTCAAAACGAAGTGGCCCGCGAGTTGTATCATGAGCATGCACAACACGAGCCGATCTTCGATTATCACTGCCATTTGCCGCCCGACCAGCTCGCGGAAAACAAGACGTTCCAGAACCTTTATGAAATCTGGCTGGCGGGCGACCACTACAAGTGGCGCGCCATGCGTTCCAATGGCGTCCCGGAGAAATACTGCACGGGCGACGCGAGCGATTGGGAGAAATTCCTCGCCTATGCCCGCACCGTTCC
The DNA here is from genome assembly GCA_035577545.1 of Verrucomicrobiia bacterium. Classification (NCBI taxonomy): domain Bacteria; kingdom Pseudomonadati; phylum Verrucomicrobiota; class Verrucomicrobiia; species Verrucomicrobiia bacterium. Next base: position 4,156 of record DATLVI010000009.1, on the reverse strand, counting down.
CCACACACTGCGCAACCCGCTTTACCACTGGACGCATCTTGAACTGAAACGGTTTTTCGGCATCCACACATTGCTCAACGAAACGACCGCCAAGGAAATCTGGGATGAAGCAAACGCAAAGCTCGCTTCCCTCCCGGTTCACAGGATTCTCGAGTCAAACCGCGTCGCCGTGGTCTGCACGACGGACGATCCAACTGATTCACTGGAACAACACCGCCAGATTCGGAAGTCCGGCCATCTGACCGCCAACGTGTATCCAGCGTTTCGCCCCGACAAGGCACTGGCGGTCGATCAGCCCGCGTCCTGGAACGCCTGGATGGACAAGCTCGGCGATTGCAGCGACCTGTCCGGCTTTTTCGCGGCCTTGCAAAAACGGCTCGATTTCTTCCATGAGAACGGCTGCCGTTTGTCCGATCATGGGTTAAACCATGCCTACGCGGATGATTGCACCGAGGCCGCAGCCGCGGAAATCTTCGCCAAAGCCCGCGCGGGCAAAACAGTGTCCCCTTCCGAAGCCGATCAATTCCGTAGCGTTGTGATGCTCTGGCTGGGGGAGCAGTACCATGCGCGCGGCTGGGTCATGCAACTCCACCTTGGAGCGCTGCGCAACAGTAACACGCGCATGATGCGCACGCTGGGTGCTGACACCGGCTTTGACTCGATTGGTGACTGGCTCCAGGCTGCGCCACTGGCCCGCTATCTCGACAAACTCGATCAAAGTAACCGGCTGCCAAAAACGATCCTCTACAACCTGAACCCCACCGACAATTACGCGTTCGCCACGATGCTTGGCAATTTCCAGGACGGCAGTGTGCCCGGCAAACTCCAATTCGGCAGCAGTTGGTGGTTCCTCGACCAGAAGGAAGGCATTGAGTGGCAGCTCAACGCCCTGTCCAATCTCGGTCTGCTCAACCGTTTTGTCGGCATGATCACCGACTCACGCAGTTTCCTCAGTTACAGCCGGCATGAGTATTTCCGCCGCGTCCTGTGCAATCTCGTCGGCCGCGACGTGATGAACGGCGAACTCCCCCGCGACATCAAACTGCTTGGCGGCCTGGTGCGCGACATCTGCTATTACAACGCTAGGAATTACTTCCCGTTGACCCCCGGGAAAGTCTAGCCTGGCGCGTCCGGGGATTGCGTTTGCAAACCACCACGCGGTTCGTTACGGTTGTGCCCACACAATGATTGGCACGACTTTCGCCAACTACACCGTCCTTGAAAAGATCAACCGCGGTGGTATGGCCGACATTTATCTGGTCACGGACAACCTCAACCAGCGCCTGGTGTTGCGGGTTCTGTTGCCCGAGTTTCGGTTCACGTGGAGCCGCAAGCGCCAGTTCAAATGGGGCTGCAAGGTCATGCAACAGCTCGATCACCCGAACATCGTGCATTACTACGGCCATGGACGTTTTCGCGGCCTCTGGTATGCGATCCTCGAATGGGTCGACGGCCCGAATCTGAAGGAAGCGATCCTGCGCAACGATGCCAATCTCCGCGCCAATCAGCTCAAGGTGCTCACCAGCATGGCGGCTGGGCTCGCGCATGTTCACGAACGTGGCTTTCTCCACCTCGATTTCAAACCCGAGAACATTCTCGTCACGAAAACGTACGACGCGAAACTCGTCGACTTCGATCTGGCAATCCCCCGCCCCTCGAAACCCAAGAAGGCTTCCATCCTTTCCGGCACTCCGTTGTATCTCGCGCCGGAGCAACTGGCGCGCGAGCCTGTCGACGAGCGCGCGGATATTTTCTCGTTCGGTGTCACCGCCTACGAAATGCTCACGGGCAAGAAACCGATCGCCGGTAACACGCGTGATGAGATCCTGAAGAAGTATGTCGACTTCAACGCGCACTTGCGCCCGCCGCGCACGTTGGTTCCCGACATCCCTCACGCCATCGAACGCGTGATCCTCAAATGTCTTGAAAAGGAGCCGGATCGTCGCTACCCTGCCATGAGTTTGGTGGTTCGCGACTTGCAGACATGAAATCTTGGCTCAGTCTGGTCGTGCTGACGTTCTGGCTGGCGGGTTGTGACCGACTTCCGAGTTCGTCAACTCCCTCATCCGCAACCACGCCCGAAAGCCGCGCTACGAACTCCACGACCGTAGCGCCGACCATTTCCGTGAGCGGCCGGCCACCCGCGCCCGCGGAATCCAATGCCGAGCAATACCAGCAGGCGCTCACTCTGGAGAATGACGGTAAACTGGCCGAAGCCCGTGCGCTGTTACAACCCTTGGGCGACGGCGGCGATGCTTCGGACAAAGTGCTGGATTTGCTTGGCGCGATCGATATGAAAATCCTCTTTACGGCCGCGTCCGCACCCGAGAAGGTCGACTACACAATCGCGGCGGGCGATTCTCTCGGCAAGCTGGCGCAGAAGTTCGGTACCACGATCGACTTGATCAAAAAGTCCAACAACCTGACGCGTGACGTGATCCGGATTGGCGACCGACTGCGTATTTATCAGGGCCATTTTGCGGTCACCGTTAGCAAAGCGACGAATGAATTGCGACTGACCGACAATGGCAGGTTCTTCAAGCGTTACCATGTTGGCACCGGCGAGTACAGCAAGACGCCGGTGGGTGACTTCAAGATCACTACCCGCCTGGCCAACCCGCCCTGGTGGCGCGCTGACGGAAAAACCATTCCTTTTGGAGACCCCGAGAACATCCTCGGGACTCACTGGCTTGGGTTGAACGTCCCCGGGTACGGCATCCATGGTACGTGGGACACCAATTCCATAGGCAAACAAGCCACCGCAGGCTGCATTCGCCTGCTGAACGATGACGTCGCCGAATTGTATACGATCTTGCCGGTCGGAAGCCCCGTCGGCATTCACGACTGATCTTAAACGAGGCTACTCATGAAAATTTACACGCTGGAATTCGAAAAGCCGATCACCGAGCTGGAGCAAACGCTCGAAGCCCTTCGCAAACAGGCGAACGAACAAAAAATCGATCTCTCCACCCAGATTCAGTCCATTGAGGAGAAGCTGGAGGTCACGAAGAAGGAGATCTTTACCAGCCTCACGCCCTGGCAACGCGTCCAGCTCGCCCGCCATCCGAAACGACCGTATATGTTGGATTATTTGCAGCGCATCGCCACGGAGTTTATCGAATTGCACGGGGACCGTCGCTTTGCCGACGATCATGCGATCATCGGATGCCTCGCAACGATCGGCGATCGCCGCGTGATGGCCATCGGACAACAGAAGGGCCGTGACACCAAGGAGAACTTGATGCGCAATTTTGGCAGCCCCCATCCCGAGGGCTACCGCAAGGCGCTGCGCCTGATGCAGCTCGCCGAAAAATTTGAGGTCCCCGTGGTCTGCTTCATCGACACACCGGGCGCCTACCCCGGTGTTGGCGCCGAGGAGCGCCATATCGCGGAGGCAATTGCCGTCAACTTGCGGGAAATGATGGTGCTCAAGACGCCGTCGATCGCCGTGGTCATTGGTGAAGGTGGTTCGGGTGGTGCGCTCGGCATCGGTGTGTGCGACCGCGTGCTCATTCTCGAAAACGCCTACTATTCCGTGATCTCGCCGGAGGGCTGCGCTGCGATTCTCTGGAAGGACCGCGCCAACGCCGCGCAGGCAGCAGCCGCTCTCAAGATTACCGCAAAGGATTTGCTCGAACTCGACGTCGTGGACGAGGTTATTCCCGAACCGCTCGGCGGCGCACACAGGGATTATGACGAAACTGCGGCGACACTTAAGAAGGCGATCCTCAAAAACCTTGATAAGCTCTGGGATATGAAAACGTCGGAGTTGCTGGAGGCCAGATACAAGAAATACCGCAAAATGGGGGTCTTCATGCGCGCGGAACCAAAGAAGCGCGGGCGCACACGGAAACCGGCGGCAGCGGTTTCCCCGTCACCGAGCGCGATGTGAAGTGGTCCGCGCTCCCTTGGGGGCCAGATTTTTTCTGCTTTCCAAATCGGTTCGGCCTGTGATAAAGCAATGCCAGTCTGGGTGGTGGGTAGGGTCTCAACAACTAGCGTTCACCAAACGGCAGGTAAAAATGAAACAATGGCTCTGCGCGGTAGGATTGGCATTATCTCTCGGTTGCGCGACAGCGGTTGTCCGCCCGTACGTCGGCGATCAACAGGCCTGGCCCACAGCCAGTGGCGGTATCGTAAATACCAAGTACGGCCT